>NZ_CDXDOS010000133.1:0-9006 GCF_978021245.1 Frankia sp. CoBUL1 | reverse complement strand
GGTGGGCGGCCGCACCAACCGACGACCAGCGATCATCCAACCGGTCGGGAAGACCACGGACAGGTCAACAGCCGCAGGATCTGAGGGGCCGACAGGTTAAACGACAAGGTGCGCCACGAACGTGGAAGGGAGCGAATTGTAGGAAGATCTTCTGACTGCGGTGCTGTGTAGCAGATGAAGGATTTGGCCCTTCGGAGTCGCTCTGCGGAGGGAGGCTCCAGGCCGCCACATGCTGCGGGAGCGGTGACGCGTCCGTGGTGAGCGATGTGGAAAAGGCGCCGGCCGAGGTGTCAGGCAGGGATCAGGAAGACGAGCGTGAGCGAATCACTGACGACGTGCCGTTATTTATTAGGTGGCATCGAAACCGTGGGGTCCTTGTGCCCTCGGGATGAGTCTGGCGGGTGTCCGCTGACTGGCCAGGTGGCGCCCGAGCAGCAACCCGAATGGGTCACACGGATGGCCTCCCGCCACCGCAAGACCCTCGTCGTCTGCCGCGCCTGCCACGAGGACATCCACGCGGGACGTCCGACACGCAGATCACGATAGGCACTGGAGAGCCAGCCGCTACGGAAAGCGGGCACGGCTGGTTCGGAGGGGGCCGTCGGAAAAGGACCAGGAAACTGGCACCTCGTCGACGGCCTACCCTACGTCACGCTCCGTTCTGTGGGAGCCCAGGGGTGCAATTCCCCTGGGCCACCCGACCTCAGGAAAGCGCGTTACCCTTCGCCGAGGCAGGGACCATCCATCCGAGGCTTTCGGCCCAGCGGCGGGCACGTTCGGGTTCGCCGGCCACCAGGGGGCCCGGCGGGCCGTCGACGTAGAAGCTCCGTGGACGGTCGAGGAGGGAGAAGCTGAGACGGTGCAGGCACCTTGCTGCACTGGCCGCGGCCGAACCCGCGGGACGGGGGTGACGGACCTTCGTGTCGAACGTGGCCGCTCCGGTGAGCGGCGTCTCCTCGGGCGACCCACTCGGTTGCCTGGGCAGTGCCTCGAGCCACTCCCGGATCCCGATCCCCGGTGACACGACATTGCCCTCGGTCCGCCTGGTGGCGTCGTGCCGGGTCTCGGGCCGACTCATCTCGAACGCATGGGTGGGCCCGCCGACGATGAGGAGCCTGACATCGTCGTCCAGGGCCGGGTCTGCGGTGCCGACCTCTACGAGTCCGACGTCCAACCACGTCGACAGGCCGATCGCGACGGCGTCCGCGATCACCCTGGTGTTGCCGAACATCGATTCATACACGACGAGGGCGCGCATCTCGTCCCACTCCTCACCCGGAACCTCGTACCGGAGCCTCGTACGGTCCCGGCCGAGGGCGACGCCCGAATACCCGCGCTGTCCCGGCCGCCGTCGGTCTGTCGGCTGCCGCCGCGGGCTCCGGTCCTCCCGGTTCTTTCGGTTCTTCCGGTTCTTCCGGTTCTTGCGGCCGTAGGGGTCTCCTCGGCCGTCGCGGGCGTCGACCCTCGATCCAGGTTCCAGACCAGTGTCCTCCGTGGACGGCCACGCAGGGCAGGGTAGGACGGTCTGGTCAAATCGGACATTCGGCACGGTCGGCGGCTTCCCCATGGGCCGCCGCCGGAGGTCGGTCCGCGCCGCCGGGAGGCCCGGGCAGGAGGTATGGCGGGCGTGCGATGAAACGAGCGAACGCGGTCTGGAGGGTGCTGGTCTCCGTAGCGAGACCGGCCGGTGTGGTGACGAAGGTGGCGATGGTAGACAATCTCCTCACCGTACGTCGTCTAGCGGGTCGCACAGGAGAATAGGTGATCATGGAGGAGTTGCCCGAGTGGGCCGCGGGGATCGATGTCAATCGCCCGAGCGCCGCACGGATGTACGACTACGCGCTCGGCGGATCGCACAATTTCGCGGTGGACCGGGAGGCGACGCGCGCCACCATCGAGATCCTCCCGGACGCCCTGCTGATCGCCAGATCGAACCGGTTGTTCCTGCACCGGGCGGTGCGCTTCCTCGCTGCCGAGGCCGGGATCACACAGTTTCTGGATCTCGGCTCCGGGGTGCCGACGGTCGGTAACGTCCATGAGATCGCCGAAGGGGTGAATCCGGAGGCCCGGGTCGTCTATGTCGACATCGACCCGGTCGCCGTCATCCACTCCCGGATGCTGCTGGTCGACAATCCGCGGGCCACGGTGCTCCAGGCGGATGTTCGGCAGCCCGCGTCGATCCTCGGCTCCAGCGCGGTGGCCGAGCTGCTCGATCTTTCTCAACCGATCGCCGTGCTCATGGTGACGGTTCTGCATTTCGTCCCCGACAGCGATGACCCGGCTGGCATCATCGATTCCTTCCGGGAGGCGACGGCGCCGGGCAGTTACCTGGCCATCTCTCATGTGATCGCGGACGAGCGGGTCGTAGAGATCAACCAGGCCAGCAAGGTCTACGACGAGACCCCCACCGTGGTGACCCCGCGTTCCCGTGCGGAGATCGCCGGTCTGCTCCGCGGATACGAGCTCGTTGACCCGGGCCTGGTCTACCTACCGGCCTGGCGCCCGGACGCGGCGAGCATGGGCGCCGATCCCCTCGCGGACAACCCGGTGCGTTCCACGATACTTGCCGCGGTCGGGCGCCGGTGGCTCGCCGTTCCCGGCTGTTTCTGACTGTTCCTAGTTTTTATGATTTTTCTTAATTATTTTTACTTTTTACTTTTTTATTGGTTTTTCTCCGGCTTCCGGTGCTTTTCCGGCCAGCGGCCGAGATTCTGTCACAGGGCGGGTCAGGCCCAAGGTTTGTCATGGTCGGGCAAGAAATGCGTGCGATGAGGAGTGCGTGCGGTGAGGTCCCTGCCCCAGACGGCACGCCAGCAGGGCGTCGCGCGCTTCGCCCAGGCCTGGGCCCGAGAGATCCTCGGCGCCAGCTATCCGGCGATCGGCCTGATCGACGTCGAGCAGCGGTTACGGGCGTTGAGCGACCGGCTCGTCGACGCCCTGCTCGCCGAACCGTTCACGGCCGACCCTGCGGCCGCGGTCGGGGCTGCCGTCGTCGAGTACACCTTCGGCGCCGCGGACGCGTTGGCCGGAACCATCGAGATCTGTGGCACCAGACTGCTCACCGACCTACGACTCGGGACGGCCGACGGGTACGGCGCCCGGCTGGCGGCGTTGCAGGGCGGCCTGGCCCAGGGATACGCCCATGCGCTGCGGGAGCGGATCCTCGCCGGGCAGGACTCGATCCATCGTGCGGCTCTGCACGCGAGCGATGCCCGCTTCCGGCTGATCTTCACCGGCTCCGCGATCGGAATCCTGATCAATGATGGAGACGGACGGATCATCGACGCCAACGACGCTTTTCTGCGGATGCTCGGAGTCGGCCCGGGTCAGGTGCAGGGCAGGTCAATCGACGAGTTTGCGCATCCCCAGGACGCGAGGGAGCTCCGGGAGGCCTATGCCGCCCAGCGGACCGCCGGACCGGAGCACATCCGGATGGAGCGGCGGTTCACCGGGATCGGCGGGTCGGTGGTGTGGGCCGAGCTGACCACGTCGTGTCTGCGCGACGACGACGGGCGGTGCCGTGCGCAGCTCTCCATGATCGTGGATGTGACTGACCGGCATCTGTTGCAGAATCAGCTGCGCCGCCAGGCGCGGCACGACCCGCTTACCGGCCTGCCGAACCGGACGGTACTCATCGAACGGGTCCACGAACTGATAGCCACGGGACCGGAACGTCGCATCGGGCTGTGCTTCATCGATCTGGACGGATTCAAGATGGTGAACGACAGCCTCGGCCACGACGTCGGCGACCGGTTGCTCGTCGCCGTCACGGACCGGCTGCGTCGGGTGCTGTCCCCGGAGCAGCTCCTGGTCAGGATGGGTGGTAACGAGTTCGTGATCCTTGTCGCTGACACAGCCGGCACGGCGGACGCCGTCGCCGTCGCCGAGACCGTGCTGGCGGCGCTGGCGAGCCCACTGCGGGTGGGTGACCACGCGCTGTCCATCGGAGCAAGCATCGGCATCGTCGAACGGCCCGTCGCCGGCGGGGACTACGCCGATCTGCTACGGGCCGCCGACATCACGCTCTACCGGGCGAAGGCGGAGGGGAAGGGTCGCTGGGCCCTGTTCGACACGGAGCGAGGCGCCCGGCAGGTGACCCGGCACACTCTGTCGACCATGCTGCCCCGCACCCTCGAACAGGACCAGTTCGTCGTCGAGTACCAGCCGATCATCGCCCTCGGCGACGGTGCGGGTGCCAGGATGGCCGCCGGGGCGATGGTCGGGGTGGAGGCGCTGGTCCGCTGGCGGCATCCTGGCCTCGGTCTGCTGCCCCCCGATCTGTTTATCGGGATGGCGGAGGAGACCGGGTAGATCGTGCCCCTCGGCCGGCGAGTGCTGGAGCTCGCCTGTCGGCAGGCGCGGCAGTGGCAGGAGTGTCATCCGCACGCCCTGTTCGTCAGCGTCAACCTGGCCGCCCGGCAGACCCGCGAAGCCGGCCTGGTGGAACAGGTCCGACGCATTCTCGACGAGACCGGGCTTTCCCCGGACCTGCTCCAGCTGGAACTTACCGAGAGCGCCTTCATGGGCACGGCCGACGAGTCGCTGCGGGTCCTGCGCGGGCTCGCCGAGATGGGCGTACGGATCGCTATCGACGACTTCGGCACCGGTTATTCCAACCTCGCCTACCTGCGTCGGCTGCCGGTGCACACGCTCAAGCTCGCCGGACCGTTCGTCGAGGGCTTCCGCTCGGCGCGGGACGCCGACCCGGGGGGTGAGGAGATCGTGCAGACGCTGGTCACGTTGGCCCACACCCTGCGCCTGACGGTGACCGCCGAGGGCGTCGAGACCCCGATGCAGGCCGAGCGGTTGCGCGCGGCCGCCTGCGACAGCGCGCAGGGCTTTCTCTTCGCGCCGCCGCTGACGGCTGAGGAGATCACCCAGAGGATCCTGACCCGGTCCGCTGACTCGGACCGATCATCTTCGAGCCCCACGCAGGCAGCGCGGGCGGCATGGGCGCGCTGATCCCGTAGGGCGCGCTGACCTCTCCACCCCCAGTGGACCTTCGGCCTGGATGGCCTTGGCTCCTCCGGGCGGGGGCTCCTCCGGGCGGGGGCGCCGGTCGGTGATCTGCGGTCGGCACCCGTCATACGCTGGGAGTTTGGAGCCGGTAGTCCCGGGAATGGGCGGCGTGTCGATGTCTTCGATGCCGCGGTCCTCCCTGTCCTGGAGGCGGGGCGGACGGGGCCGCGCACCGGCCATGAGCCCAGACACCATGAGCCCAGACACCATGAGCCCAGACGAGGACGGGACCGCCCGTCGCCGGGCGGGCCGAGGATCATCCTGAGTGGATCGCCGACCGTCCCGCGCAGATCGTGAATCGTGCCGGGGAGGGTGTGGAGGAGCCCAGGGGCCGGGCTGTCGGGTGGCCCACCGGCCGTTTCACCGACCGCGCCACCGGAGGGTCGACGGGCCGGGATCCGGCGGACGCGGTCGAGCGCCTCTTCGGCGGGGCCGGCAGGCCTGGCTGGCGCAGGGGGATCGGCCTTGACCAGGCATCGGCGGTCGAGAGACGGGACACGAGGGAGTAGCGGCCATGAGCACGGCGGCCGGGGCTGAGGATCTCACGGCCCTCGCCCGGCGACTCGCGCCTGAGGTCCTCGAGGAGGCCGTTCGAGAGGCCCGCGAACTCGCCCGACATCAGATCGTCGAGTGCCTCGCCCGTGAGATCACCCGGGTGGCGATGGAGGGCATCAGGCCGGCCGTGACCCCGCCTCGGGACCTTCCCCCCGTTCCGGTCTCGCAGTCGGGGTCGGTTCCGGAGTCGGAGTCCGTTCCGGAGTCGGAGTCCGTTCCGGAGTCGGAGTCCGTTCCGGAGTCGGAGTCCGTTCCGGAGTCGACTGTCGGAACTGTGGGCGTGGTCGGGCCTGGCGTCCGGCCGTCCTCGCGCGCGTCCCGGACCGACCGCGGTCTTTACGTATACGGCATCATTCCAGCGGCGAGCGACACCGCCGGAATCGATGGGCTGGGCGCCGACACCGAGGTGGACGCGATCGCCTGCGGGCCGTTGTCACTCGCCGTCTCGGAGGTCGAGTCGAGTCTGCTGCATGACCTCGAGGAGGACGTTGCCGACACCGGTCGCCTCGCCGCGCTGGCCCGCCGGCACGATCAGGTGCTGTGGGAGCTGCTGGAACGCGGCGGTGTGCTGCCGCTGCGGTTCGGCACGGTGCTCGCCGACCCGGAGCAGGGCCGGGCCATCCTCGACGACCAGGTACGGGACCTGCTCCAGATGCTGGACGCCGTCCGGGATGCCCATGAGTGGGGATTCCGGGTGGATTCGCCTGTCCACCACCCGGCGGAGATCGCACCAACGGTGGGTGTGGGTGGGCGGACCGGCTCGGCGACCGGCTCAGCAACGGCCTATCTTGCCGAGCGGCGCCGGGAGCTGCAGGCGGAGCGGGACCGGCGTGACGAGGTCGCGGCGATGGTCGATCGGGCGGATCGGGAGCTGGCCGCGCACGCGCGGGATGACGCCCGTCGGCACACCGGTCGGCCGGGGCGGATGTTCGACTGCGCGTACCTCGTGCCGCGTTCGGAGGAGGATGCGTTCCTCACCACGGCGACCGCGCTGACGCGGGAGCTGGACGCGGCGGGGTGCTCCGCCGAGGCGACGGGTCCCTGGCCACCCTACTCGTTTGTCCATATCACGCTGGGTGGTGACCAGCGTCTGGGCGGCACCTTCGACGGTCACGAGGACTCGCCCGGCGGTGGAGCGCCGGTGGTTGACCGGGTGCGCACAACTGACCGGGTGCGCACCGCCGATCTGGTTCCGGACGCCGATCGGGTCCCGGGTCCTGCCGGAGGACGGCCGGATGCTGTCGGAGGACGGCATGGTGGCGGCGATGACTGAGCTCGCCGAGGTGCTGCCGGGCAGTCCGTTCGTCGGGGTCACGCCGCCCACGGATCTCGACGCGCGGATCAGGCTGGGTCAGCAGGTGGCCGACCTGGTCATCGCACGCCGGCAGCGTCAGGCCGACGCGATCCTCGACCTGCTGCGTCCGCTGGCGCTGTCCGACTGGCCACGGCGCCCGCACGGCGGCGCGGAGGCCCCGGTGCTCAGCTGGGCGTTTCTGCTGCGCAACGACGCCGTGGACGCGTTCGACGCCGCCGTCGCCGATCTCCGTCGAGCCTGTCCGTACTTCACGATCGAACACGTTGGCCCACTTCCCGCCATTGACTTCGCCGAGGACCCCACGGGTCCGCCCGGAGCCGGTGACACGGCGGACGCCGACGCCTTCGGGGGACCGGCAGATGGGGTTGGAGCTCGGAGTCCGACATCTGGGGAGAGAATGATCAATGAAGGGCTCCACCAGGGGTGCCGTCACTTTTCATCCGCTCGCTGACGACCTCACCCGGATCCATGCTGATCATGGAATGCCATCCCAGCGGGTAGTGTCGGCATCATGGTCGCGGGACGCCTGGTCGGGATCTATACCACGCCGATCCGGGGTACCCGGATGCGGGCCCGTGAGGCCGTTCGAATGATCGAGGGTCACGGCCTCGAAGGCGACCGCTACGCCACCGGCAGCGGGACCTACTCCGCGCGCGGTGGCGCCGGTCGTGCCGTCACGCTGATCGAGCGTGAGGTCATCGCCGCCGTGGCCGCGGACGCCGGGGTGGCTCTGGCCGAGTGGGAGACCAGGCGAAACCTGGTGACGGAGGGCGTCGCGCTGCTCGACCTCGTCGGGCGGACCTTCCGCATCGACGACGTTGTCCTGCTCGGTGTCCGGCCCTGCCCACCGTGCTCCTACCTCGAACAGCTCACCCGCCCCGGGGTCTGGAGCGCGCTACGCGACCGGGGCGGCCTGCGCGCCGACGTCGTGCGTGGCGGCACCGTCCCGATCGGCGCGACGATCATCATCCCGTACCGGGAGGCCGAGCCCGTCAACGCGGTCGCGCCGGATCACGCGGTCGCATCGGGTGCGCCCGCCCCGACCGGTGAGGGATAGTGCCACGCATCCGGGTCAGTACCGCCAGACGGGATCCCGGTGTAACCGGGCTGGTTCTTCAGCAGCCCGACGCGGGCGGCCACGCCGAGACTGTAGACTAGTGCCCGGACGCGGGCATCGATCTCGTCGCGGATCGACCGGATCTCCTCGAGCGTGCACTCCGCCGGATCATCCAGTTTCCAGGTGAGGTAGCGCGTGTCGGGGTAGCTGGGAACGGCGTCGCCGCATCCCATGTTGGGGACGACGATGGAGTCGCGGACCATCTCGTTGGTCAGTCGCTTCGGGGACTCCCGGGACAGGTCGATGCCTACCTCGGCCATGACGGTGACGACTCCCGGGTGGATGGCCGGGGCCGGGGCGGTGCCGGCGGATCGGGCGCGGAACAGACCACGACCATGTCGGTCGAGCAGGACGGCGCCTATCTGAGAACGGCCCGCGTTGTGAACGCAGACGAACAGCACTTCGGGCGGACGAGCCACGAACGCTCCTGGTCGGCCGTGCTGGAACGGTGGGATAACGGGTTGCCGGGGTTGCGGCGGAATGTATTTTCTTCGGATCTGGATGCCGGGTCGCGATGTCAGGCGCTTGTTTGAATGTTGATGTTTTTGCGGGCTTCCGTTGCAACGGATGTTGGGTATGTCTCGATGGGGCATCGTCGAACACGGTTTCGCCGGGTGTGGCATCGCGGACCGTGATTTCATGGACCGAATATTCGCCGGCTATTGAGTCTTGCCGGCGCGACCATTGCCGACCGTAAACGCCGCCGGTCATTGTCAACAACATTTTGATAACACTGATGTAATCGTTCGCGTCAGCCGTGGGTTGCCAGTGACATACTCCCACGGGTGCCACCGGGTGCTCCCCACGGGGGTGACGAAGTCCCGGCGTCGCCCTGATCACTTCTGGTGGGCGAGGCTCTGGCGGTAGCCGAGAAGATCGCTGAGATGCCGACGCCGGTGGCGGTGATGGTCACCGAGGCGGTCGACCGTGCCTTCGAGGCGACCCTCGCCAACCCCTGACGGCACTCGTCAGACCGTCCCCGGGGACTAGGGACTAGGGA
>NZ_CDXDOS010000132.1:0-9007 GCF_978021245.1 Frankia sp. CoBUL1 | reverse complement strand
GCAGCCCTGCTATTGAGCGTACGTTGGACTATTGGACGTTCATCTGGCAATGTGTAGCATACGGATGAGGCAGAACAGCTCGGACAGGGGGTGGCCGATCCCCCGTAGCGCCTCGGATCATCCTGGATCGGACGGTCGGCCAGGTCGCGATGCGGCGACCCGGCGCCCGCGGGCGTGCACGCTGCGGAGCAGAAAAACGCGGCCGGTGGGGGACCAACCGCCGACACCGGGTACGGATTTGCGAACCGTGGATCGGCGACGCCACGACGATTCCGGGGCCCGGCGTCGACCGGACCGAAAACGGTCGGGCTGTCGCTGTCGGGCGACCCGCCGGTAGCACCCGGGACGGTGAACTTCCGGAGGCCTTCGGAAATGGAAGGATGGAGATCAACCTGGCGCGGGGGATAACCAGCGCACCGGCGGATTTCCGACGTCCACCCGCGTCACGAGGCCTCCCCGAGCGGCCCGCTTCTGGGATGATTCACCAAGGGTTCCGGCCAGGGCGGATGGAGGAGCCATGCCACGACCCGAGCGCGCAGGTCGGGCCCGGTCGCATGCGGCCGGGGCGGGCGAGGCGGACGCGCAGCTGCGCGGTCTCATCGATGCGGGTCGCAGCAAGCTGCCCCCGAGAACGGCGATGCGGGCCCGCGACGCCGCCCGGCCCACCGACGCCGACCTCGCCGAGGCCGAGCGATCGGTGGTACTGCATCGCGGATCACGCCCCGCACCGGCGACCCCGTCGACCAGCCCCACCGACCCGGTCCGCCGCGGCCGGGGTGCCCGCAGGACCCGCCGACGCTCCGACCGCGGATCCGCCGGACCGCGTGAGAGCGGCCCTGCCGAGACCGGGTCCTCGAAGACCGGAGCTTCGAAGACCGGGTCCTCGAAGAACAGGTCTCAGGAAGCCGACGGGGCCGACCCGGGCACCGACGGTACGTCCCCGGTCCGCTCGTAGGTCGAGAGCATCCGAAGCCGCCGCACGTGTCGTTGCTCCCCGCTGAACGGCGTGCTGAGGAAGACCTCGGCGAACGTCAGGGCCGCCGTGACGGTGTACATACGCGCGCCGAGGCTCAGCACGTTGGCATCGTTGTGCTGGCGGGCCAGCGTCGCCGTCTGCTCGCTCCATGCCAGGGCCGCGCGCACCCCGGCGACCTTGTTCGCCGCGATGGCCTCCCCGTTGCCCGATCCCCCGATGACGATGCCCATGCTGCCCGGTTCGGCGGCGGTGGCGGCGGCAGCGGCGAGGACGAACGGAGGGTAGTCATCGTCGGGGTCGTACTCGACAGGACCATGGTCGACGGGCGCGTGGCCCAGCTCCACCAGACGCTCGGCGAGCGCCTCCTTCAGGTGGAAGCCCGCATGGTCAGATCCCAGATGGACACGCATGATGTGTCATCATGCCCGATCACGTGAGGATCGGGTCCTGGCCCCAGGTCCGTTTGAGCTCGTGGAAGCCGGGGGTAGCAGCGACGAGCAGAACTCCGTCCCAGAAGACCGCTTCGGTCGCGTCCGCGGGCAAGGGTACGGACGTGGGTGTGGGTACGAACGTGGCCGCGGGGGTGTCGAGAGTTTCGGCGCTCATGTGGTCTCCTCGGTCGACGGCACCGTTCGACCGGGATCAACCCGTCGGGGTGGTGGTCACTTCCCGCTCACGGCGAGATAACCGGCGACCCTGTTCACCATGGCAGCGAACGGAACGGCGGCGATGGCACCGGGGATGCCGGCCAACACGCCACCGGCCGACAGCGCGATGACAATCGCGAGCGGATGCAACCGCACCGCCCGCCGCATGACCAGCGGCTGCAACAGGTGCCCCTCGACCTGCTGCACGGCCAACACGACACCCAGAATGATCAACGCATCCGGCACGCCATTCGAGACCAGGGTCACCAGTACCGCCGCGGCGCCGGCCACCGTCGCCCCGACAATCGGGACGAACCCGCCGAAGAACGTCAGCAGGGCCAGCGGCGCGACGAGCGGGACACCCACGCCGACCAGGCCGATGGTGATACCGATCGCGTCGACCGCCGCGACAAAGACCGTCCCACGAATGTAGCCGGTCAACGTGTTCCACGCCTCCCGACCGGCGCCACGCACCCGCTCCTCCGCTCCGTCCGGGAAGCGGGTGACGATCCAGTCCCAGATACGATCCCCGTCGTACAGGAAGAAGAAGGTCGAGAACAGGGTGACGAGCAGGCCGGTGAGCACCTCGGCGGCCACCGAGGCGCCGGAGATCACCCCGGAGACCAGGCGCCCCCGGTTGTTCGCCAGGCTCTTGCGGATGTCGTCGACCAGATTGTCGATCTGGCTCTGTGACAGGTGGAGCGGACCGTTTCTCAGATAGCCGCGGATCTGCTCGACGCCCTCGCTGACCTGGTCACTGACCGTGGGGATCTCGTTCGCGGCGTTGAAGCCCACCGCCACCCCGACACCCACGAACACCGCGAAGAACACGAACAACGCGGTGAAGGCAGCGCCCAGCCGGTTCATACCGAGCCGCTGCAGCCGGTGCGCGAGCGGATGGATGAGAGCGGCGATGAGCAGCCCGGCGATAAGCGGAATCACCACGATCCGGACCCGTCCCACGACCATCAGCAGGATGTAGATGGCCGCGCCCGTGACGATCAGACGCCACGACCAGCCCGCCGAGACCCGCAGCGCGACCGGGATGTGATAATCGGCCCGCCGAGCCGGGGACTCCCCCCCGCCAGCGGCCCGCGGCCCGCCTGGTGGCTCGGATGCCGCCGCCTCGGGCATCGGCGCGGTGGGCATCGGCGCGGTGGACGGCCCACCGCCGGCCGGAACGGCTGAGGCCCGGCGAGCCCGGTGAGGGCGCCCGGGGACGCGACCGAGCCCCGCCACCCGTCTCACCGGCGGCTCCCTTCCTGTCCTGCCCTCTTCCTGCCTTCCCGCGACCGCGCGGACATCCCGATCCTCCCGCAAGCTGGTCACGCGGAAGATGTCGCCATCGTGCCGCATCGGCGACCAGCGAGAGCGGGCACCCTGCGCCAATCACCACAATCCACCATCTCCGGCACCGGTACCACGGCCGACGGCCCGACCACCACGCCCCCGACCACCACGTCCCCCGGCAGCGACCGTTCCCCTCATCGGCGTGGGAGACTGGGAACACGGTGATGACCGTGTGCAGTCCTGCAAGTCCGTGCCGTCCGAAAGGAACCGGGTGCCCAACAACCTCACCCGCGACGAGGCGCGCGAGCGCGCCCGCCTGCTCAACGTTGCCTCCTATGACGTCGAACTCGATCTGACGACCGGCCACGAGACCTTCCGCACGTCAACCGCGGTCATCTTCACCTGCGTCGAGCCTGGGGCGTCGACGTTCATCGAGCTCGCCGCCACGAAGGTCGACGAGGTCGTTCTCAACGGAGCGCCGCTCGACCCCGCCGCGGTGTTCGACGGCGAGCGGATCCGGCTCGCTAACCTCGCGGAGTCGAACCGGCTCACGGTGGTGGCGGACGGCGTCTACTCCCGCACCGGTGAGGGCCTGCACCGCTTCGTCGACCCGGTGGACGAGGCCGTTTACCTCTACACCCAGTTCGAGACGTACGACGCGCACCGGATGTACGCCTGCTTCGACCAGCCCGACCTCAAGGCGACGTTCACCCTCACGGTCACCGTCCCGGCGGACTGGAAGGCGATCTCCAACAGCGCGGTCGCCGCGGTGGCGGAGGCCGCGATCGGGGTGCGCACCATCCGCTTCCTGACCACCCCGGTGATGTCGACGTACATCACCGCGCTCGTCGCCGGCCCGTACCACGAGGTCCGCGACCACCACGACGGCATCGACCTGGGCCTCTACTGCCGCCGATCGCTGGCCGAGTTCCTCGACCCCGCCGAGCTCTTCGAGATCACCAAAGCCGGGTTCGACTTCTACCACCGGGTGTTCGACTACCGGTACCCGTTCGGCAAGTACGACCAGTTGTTCGTGCCCGAGTTCAACGCCGGGGCGATGGAGAACGCCGGCTGCGTGACCTTCCTGGAGGAGTATGTCTTCCGGGCGAAGGTGACCGAGGCCCGCCGCGAGCGGCGGGCCGAGACGATCCTGCACGAGATGGCGCACATGTGGTTCGGTGACCTGGTCACCATGCGCTGGTGGGACGACCTGTGGCTGAACGAGTCGTTCGCCACCTACATGTCGGTCCTCGCCCAGGTGAACGCGACCCGCTTCACCAACGGCTGGACGACCTTCGCCAACGCGGAGAAGGGCTGGGCCTACCGCCAGGACCAGCTCTCCTCCACGCACCCGATCGTCGCCGACGCCCCGGACATGGACGCGGTGCGGACGAACTTCGACGGCATCACCTACGCCAAGGGCGCCTCGGTGCTCAAGCAGCTCGTGGCCTGGGTCGGCCAAGAGGAGTTCCTCGCCGGGCTGCGGGCGTACTTCCGCCGCTACGAGTACGCGAACACGTCGCTGCGCGACCTGCTCGACGAGTTGGAGAACGCCAGCGGGCGGAACCTGACCGCCTGGTCCGCGGACTGGCTGGAGACCACCGGCGCGAACACCCTGCGGCCACGCTTCTTCACCGACTCCTCGGGCCTGTTCACCTCGTTCGACGTGGTGCAGGAGCCGGCGTCGGCGCCGCCGACCGCCTCGCGCACGCTGCGCCCGCACCGGCTCGCGATCGGCCTTTACGATCGGGACGCCACCGGCGCGCTGGTCCGGCGGGAACGGGTCGAGCTCGACGTGACGGGCAAACTCACCGAGGTCGCCAAGCTCGTCGGTGCCCGCCAGCCGGATCTGATCCTGCTCAACGACGACGACCTCACGTACGCGAAGGTGCGCCTCGACGAGCGGTCGCTGGCCACGCTCGTCGAGGCGATCGGCGCCATCTCCCAGTCACTGCCCCGGACGCTGTGCTGGGCGGCGGCCTGGGACATGACCCGCGACGCCGAACTCGCCGCCCGGGACTACGTCCGGCTCGTGCTGTCCGGGGTGACCGCTGAGGACGACATCGGCGTGGTGCAGTCGCTGCTGGCCAAGGCGGACCTGACGATCGACACCTACGGCGACCCGGCAAACCGGAAGCCCGCGCTGCGCGCGCTGACGGAACGCGCCGAGGAGCTGGCGCGCGCCGCGGCCCCCGGCAGCGACCTGCAGCTCGTCTACACCACCTCCTTCGCCCAGGCCGAGGAGGCCGACCAGGTGGCGCGGATCCGGGCGCTGTTCGAGGGCACCGACGTCATCGAGGGACTCGTGCTCGACACCGAGCTGCGCTGGACCCTGCTGACCCAACTCGTCGCCCGGGGCGTGTACGCCGACGCCGAGATCGACGCGGAGCTCGCCCGCGACCGCACCGCCACCGGCGAGAAGCGAGCGGCGACCGCGCGGGCGGCACGGCCGACCGCGGCGGCGAAGGCGGCAGCCTGGTCGGCGGTCATGGACTCGGACACCCTGTCGAACCACTTGGCCGCCGCGACGATGGGCGGTTTCTGGATCTCCGACCAGCTCGAGCTGACCCGGCCCTACGTGGACCGTTTCTTCGACGAGATCGCTGGGATCTGGGAGACCCGCAGCTTCGACATGGCCTCCGCCATCACCCAGATGCTGTTCCCGGCGTCGGTGATCGAACCGGAGACGGTGGCGAAGGTCGACGCCTACCTGGCCGAGCACAACCCGGTTCCGCCCCTGCGGCGGGCCCTGCTGGAAGGCCGCGACGGGCTCGTCCGGGCGCTGGCCGCACGCAAGAAGGACATCGAGGCGGCGGCGTAGCGTACCCGCGTCAGGCCAGTCGGAGCCGGCCCGGCCGGAGGAACCGGCCGGGCCGGCTCCTCCGGGATCAGCGGGGTCAGGGCGTCGGGCTGACCGCCAACGAAGGCTGCGTCGGGGGGAGGGTCCCGGCGGCTGCGCCGCCCGCGCCACCTGCCGCGTCCGCGAGCTGGTGGATGCCGGTGATCAGGCCGCCGACCAGATCGCCCAGCGCGAAGCTGGAGGCCATCGTCAACGCGGCGAGCCCGGTGGCCGAGTCGCTGATCCGCTTCCTGGCGGCCGGAGTCGTGGCGATCCGTACGAACCGCTGCCCGGGCGAGACGAGGATCAGCACGGCGGCATCCCACCCCGCGTCGTCGACGAGGTTCGCGAGGATCCGCTCGGCGGCGAGCCGGACGTCGCCGCGCACCGCGCCGATCCGGATGCTGACGTGGATGCCGGTACGCGTCTCGGCAAGCTCCCGGGCCCGGTCCAGCCGGTCGAGCTGCTCGTGGGTGAACGGCTCACCAGTTGCCACTGGCACCACCCGCGCCGGGAAGGGCGGTCTTCGTCTGCTCGCCCTCGATCTCCTCCGGCTTGGAGCCGATCCAGATCTCGTCGTGCTCCCAGGGTTGCCCCGGGCGGTAGCGCACCGGCCCGCTCTTGCGGCTCGACCACGCGGCCAGCAGGATCGCGATGACGAACCCACCGACGATGGTGCCGCCGTAGATCGCCCATGCCTGCACGGCCGTGAGCGGATCGGGGTTGTAGGGGGTTCCGATCTCCCCGGCCGCGGCGCTCACCGCGAACACCGGCACCGCGAACAGCGCGAGGCCGACAACGGTGAGAGCCCGGCGCGGCGCGATCCTGGATCGCGACCCCGGCGCGAGGTGCGCCCCCGGGCACGGGCGGGAGGTGCCGGCGAACGGCAGCCATCGGGTCTGGCGCGGTCGACGTCGAGTCACGCAGCGAAGATTACCGGGAAATGAGGTTACGGTCCTCGTCTGGGGATGCCGCACCGGCGGACGACACGCCCCGGACCTGGGCAACCCGGACCTGGGCGAGGAACTCGCCAAGCCTGCGCACGTCCGGATCGGTCAGCAGACGTTCTACCGTAACCGGCCGACCGGCGGAGTCGGTCACCGGGAGCCGCCAGTTCGGATAGGCGTCGGTCGTGCCCGGCAGATTCGGCTGATGCCGGTCGCCCAGCGCGTCACCCGGCGACCCGAGCACGATGCGGCACGAAGACCGCACCAGCAGCCGGTGCAGCGCGAAAACGATCTCCTGCCGAACGGCGGGGTCGAACTCCGGCCGGCCGCGCCCGCCGGGGTTCCCCCGTCCGCCGAGGCCCGCCGCCGCGCCCGTCGGATCCACCAGTCCCTCGGATCGCACCAGCTCGACCAACGCGTCCCGCTCGGCTCGCCAGCCTGCCGCCTCGGCCTCCTCCGAACGCCCGAGCAGCCCCAACCGGGCGCGGGTGCGCACGTGCTCGCCCTCGAGGTAGCCGGCGGCGGTGGGCAGGTCGTGCGTGGTGAGGCTGGCCATCGTCGCCGCCCGGTACGCCGTCGGCGGCAACGGGCGGCCCTCGGCGTCCTGCTCGAACCACAGCACCGTCGAACCCAGCACGTTCATGCGGGCGAGCGTCGTCGCCACCGATGCCTCGACGGTACCCAGATCCTCCCCGACGACGACGGCGCCGGCGCGGGCGGCCTCCAACGCGAGCAGGCCGAGCATCGCCTCGGCGTCGTAACGCACGTACGTCCCGTGAGCGGCGCCCGCCCCAGCCGGAATCCACCACAGCCGGAACAGGCCGAGGATGTGGTCGACCCGCAGCCCGCCGCCGCGGCGCAGCACCGAGGCGACCATCTGACGCAACGGCGCGTACCCGGCCTCGGCCAGGGCGTCCGGCCGCCACGGCGGCAGCCCCCAGTCTTGGCCCTGCTGGTTGAAGGTGTCCGGTGGGGCCCCCACGCTCGCGCCGACGGCGAGAACGTCCTGCAGCGCCCAGGCGTCCGCACCGCCCGGATCGACGCCGACGGCCAGGTCGTGCACGATCCCGGCGGCCATCCCGGCAGCCCGGGCGGCGGCCTGCGCCACGGCGAGCTGCTGGTCGCAGCGCTGCTGGAGCCACACGTGGAAGGCGACACGGTCGGCCAGCTGCGCCCTCGCCTCGGCGACGGCGGGCGCGCCCGGATGAGCGAGACCCGCCGGCCAGGTCCGCCAGTCCGGGCCGTACCGCTCGGCGAGCGCGCTCCAGGTCGCGAAATCGATCAGGTCGGACCCGGCGGGCTCGGACCCGGCGGGCTCGGCGGACCCGGCGGATGCCACCTGCTCGCAGCCACGCCGGAAGACCTCGAAGAGCAGTTCCAGCGCGGCCAGCTTCGCCCGCCACACCACGTCCCGATCGAGCAGACCGTCCCGCCGCCCGTCGCGACGGGCGCCGCGGGCGAGCTCGTCAACGGCCGCCCGGGTGGCGGGATCGGCCCGGGCGTACTCGGGCGTCCGCTCCGGTCGCAGGTAGAGCGGGGAGACGAAACGGCGGCTCGCGGGCGAGTAGGGGGACGCCGCGACGGGCAGGGTCGGCGCACCCGCATGCAGCGGATTCACCAGCAGCACGTCGGCACCCGCCCGGCCCGACCAGTCGGCGAGCGTCGCGAGATCGCCATAGTCCCCCATCCCCCAGGACGACGTCGAGGTGAGCGCGTAGAGCTGGATCATCCAGCCCCAGGCGCGGGCCGGCGGGGCGAGGGCGGCGGGGCCGGGCACCGCGGCCGGCACGGCAACGACCTGGCAGCGATGCCGCTCGGTTCCGGCGTCGATGTGCAGCACGTGGTCCCCCAAGGGCAGGCCCGCCGGGAGCCCTATCGGCCGGGCGACCCAGGGCACACCGTCGAGCACCCGCTCGGCCAGGGGGGCACCGGGGGGATCGAGGACGATTCGGCCGCCGGTGCCGAGCTCCAGCTCAGCGTGTGGAATGATCTCCACCGGCGTGTGAACGACCACCGGGCGCGGTGCTGCTGCGACGACGACGGCGCAGGCCGGCACCCGGCGTCGCCAAGGCCGCTCCAGCGCCGCCGCGAGCGCTGCGGCGGGATCCGTCGGATCGACCCCCGCCAGCCGCAGGACGGCCCGGACGGTGTCCGGCGCGACCTGTACCGGGACACCGTCGGCCCCGAGGTAGGACGTCGCCACGCCGGACACCGCGGCGAGTTCGGCGAGGACCGGGTCGATGGCGGGGTCCACTACCGGCGTCCCAGCGGGCTGCGGTCCCGCCGGGGCGGTGGGACCGGCGGGGGA
>NZ_CDXDOS010000131.1:0-9157 GCF_978021245.1 Frankia sp. CoBUL1 | reverse complement strand
ACCCGTTGCGTCTCGTTGTAGTAGACGGCGGAGAAGTCCACCAGCGCGCGCCGCTCGCAGTTCGTCGTCATGGTCGCCACGACGACGTCGACGGCGCCGTCGCGCAGAACCGGGATGCGCTCGGCGTAGGTGACCGCGCGGAACCGCACGTGTCCGTCCGCGCCGAAGATCCTCCGGCCGATCAGGTTGGCGATCTCCACGTCGAAGCCCTCGAACTGGCCGGTGAACGGGCTGATCGACCCGAAGGGCGGGACGTCGGCCAGCACCCCGGCGATGAGGTAGCCGCGGCGTTCGATCGTCTCCAGGACGGTGCCCGTGGGCATCGCGCCCGGCGAGGGCAGCCGGCCCGGCGGGCGCCAGCTGGCCTGCGGATCGTCACAGGTGGGTGTCGGCGTCACGGCCGCGGCGGCGGGCCGCGGGGGCGTCGGCGTCGCGGGGGCCAGGGGTCGGGCCTGGGCCGGCAGCGGACTGCCGACCGTGCCGCAGGCGGTGACGCCGACCGCCAGGGCGACGGTAATCAGTACCGTCACCGCTCGCGCCGTTACGACCAGAATGATCATCATCGACTCACCGGTAGTCGTTGATTCTCAGCTGGATGCCGACGAAGGCCAGGGCCGCGGCGAGCCCGAGCGCCACGGTGGCGCCGAGCGGCAGGCGGTTCAGTGCCTCGCCGGCGGCGGACAGGCGCGCTTCGAAGCGGGTACGGCTGGTCGTGAACACCGCTTCCGAGGCGTCGTCGAACCGGGTGAAGGAGGTCGTGCCCTCGCCGAGTGCCACGGCCACCGCCTGCTGGAACCCGCCGGCATCGGACACCAGGTTACCGACCCGCAGGCTTGTCGCCTGGTACCCGCGCCAGGCCGGTTCCAGGGCGGCGCGGGCCGGGCCGTCCGGGCCGCGCAGGGCCACCGTCGCCGGCAGAACCCCGGTCCTGGTCCGGTGCCCCCTGTCGTCGTAGCCCAGCCGGGCGGCCGCGGCGCGGGCGTCCTCGTCGAGTTCCACGCCGTTGCCGTGGGCGACCAGCGACAGGCTTTCGTCACCCCATGCCCGTAATGCCAGCACCCGGGCCTGCGCGGTCAGCGTCATCGGGACGTACCCGTGGTCCCGGCTTTCGACGAGACGGCCACGTTCCACGCCGAACGCGGTCAGCGTCAACCCGAGGATGATCGCGGTGAGCGCCGTGGCGGCGAGCAGCGGCAGATTGAGGATCCGGTGGGTGCGCCGGAACAGCCGTACCTGCAGCGTGACGAGCCCGGCGAGCGTCGCGGCGCCGACGGCGCCGACCAGGAACACCTGGTGCCAGGAGCTCGCCCGCCGGTAGCCGTGGTCGATGTCGGTGGCGTCGGCGGTGGCCAGCGCGTCGGCGGCGGGCAGGATGGTGTCCCGCATCAGCGCGGACGCCTGCCGCAGGTAGGCCCCGCCGACGGCGAGGCCGAGCCGGTTGTTCGCCCGGGCCCGTTCGACCAGGCCGGTGTAGACGGGCAGTTGCGCGCAGAGCACGGCCAGGGGCTGGCGCGGACCACCGGCGCGGGCGAGATCGACGACGCGGTCGCCCGCCGCGGCGATGCTGCGCGCGTAGGCGGCACGCTGCCCCGGTGGTTCGACGCCGCCGGCGAGGAAGGCACGGGCCGCCGTGGCGTCCGCCGCCCAGAGCTCGGCGCGCAGGCTCTGGGCGGCGATGAAGGACGCGCCGCTGTCCTTGGTCAGGGTGTCGATCGCGTGCCGGCGGGTCTGCGTGGCGCCGAGGGCGGTGACCCACAGTGCGACGAGCGCGAGGACCACGAGCACGGACAGCAGGCGCAGCCGGCCCGGCGGGGTCGCCGCCCGGCGCCGTACCCCCGTAGCCACCGCGGTCATGGCTGGTGAGCGTATGGCCTGCGCAATCGCCGGGTAGCCCCACTGTCACCTTGGCGTCACCCCGGCTGGTACCTCGTGCTGGCGCTGCGGCTGTGGGGCCAGCCGGTAGCCGCCACGGGCTCAGCCGAGCCGCCGGGAGGAGGCTGCCGGCACCCGTTCCGGTTCGGCGGCCGTCGGCCGGTGCGCGGAGTGCTCCACCCAGGCGGCCCCGGCGGTCGTGGTGGGATGGCCGAGCAGGTAGCCTTGGCCGTAGGGGATCCCGGCCGCCATCGCCGTGTCGAGCTCCATCGGGGTTTCGATGCCCTCGGCGATGACGCAGCCGCCGATCTCGCCGGCGACCTGCACCAGTCCCGCCGCGATGGCGCGCCTGGCTGGATCGGTGTCGATCCCGTGGGTGAGGACCCGATCCAGTTTGATGATCTCTGGGCGCAGGTGGATGAGCTGTTCCAGGCCCGCGTAGCCGGTGCCGACGTCGTCGATCGCGATGCGGACCCCGCGGCGGCGCAGCACGCCGACGGCGACCAGCAGCTCCGAGTCGTCGCCGATGTGCTCGTGCTCGGTGATCTCCACGATGAGGCGATCGGCCCCCCGGTCGGGAAGGATGTCGATCAGGCCGGAGGTGATGGTGGACGGCGAGGCGTTGACGGCGAGGGTGAGGTCGGACGGGAGCGTCGGCAGGACGGTCAGCGCGTGGCGGATCGCCATGAGTTCCAGCTCGATGCTCAGGCCGACGGTTGCGGCGTCATTGTACCACTGCTGCGCACCGCCGGTCGTGTGGGGAAAGCGGGACAGCGCCTCGACCCCGACGATCCGCTCGTCCGTGAGCCTGAAGATCGACTGGAAGATCATCTTTGGGCCGCCCGCGTCGATGAGGTCGCTCACCTCCTGCCAGATGCGGCGTCGCTGTTCCCACAGGCGGTGCAGGTCGAGGACCGCGTCGCTCAGGAAGGCCGCCAACAGGTGCAGGAAGTGCACGTCGCGGTCGCGTGGGTGGGGGAGCGCGTTGTGGGCGAGGCAGCCGACTATGCCGTACACCTCGCCGTCGTTGTCGGCGACCGGCGCCGCGGCGTACGCGCCGACGCCCAACTTGCGGACGACGCCCGCGTCCGCGGTGCGCGGATCGGTGCGCGTGTCCGCGACGATCTCCGGTATCTCGCCGGACAGCACCCGCCCGAGCAGGGCATGCTCGCGGCGGATCGTCGAGCCCGGCGCCAGCCTGAACCCCCGCGCGTCCCCGCTGAGAACCTGCAGGACAAGCAGATCCCCGTCGATCCGGGCCAGCCCCGCGACGTCCATCCGCAGATGCCGGCGCAGGATCTCGAGGAGATCCGTCACTACTGCGTCCGGCTGTGTGACGCCTGCCGGCGGGCCCAACGTCGACAGCGTATCCGCCATCCGGACCACCTCCATGTTCGGCATGCCCGAAACCACCTGCTGTCATGCCGGGCTGGAGTGCTGTCATGCCGGGCCGGAGTGCGGGCATGCCGGGGCCGGAAGCTCAGGCCAGGGCGGCCTCGACGGCGTCACCGACCAGCTGGCCCAGCCGCGGTGGCGCTCCGCGACGCACGCGCACGTGCAGGGGTTCGGGCGCAACGGCGGGCAGGTCGTGGCGCCGTTCGAGCCCTGGGGGAACCGGCCCGACGTCGGAGAGCAGAGCCACCCCGACCCCGGCGCGGGCGGCGTGCAGCACACCGGCGAGATGGCCTGCCTCACCGACCACCCATGCCGTGTGCCCGACCCGCGCCAGGGTGCTCAACGCCTGGCTGCGGATGGTGCAGGGATCGTTGATCGCCACGAGGGGCAGCGGCCGGATGACTACCCCGCACCGGCACCGAACGACGCGAAGGCTGGCCGCAGCGGCCGTCTCCGTCCTCACGACCGTCACGCTCGCGGCCTGCGGGAATGGCGGCGGCAGCACGGCGTCGGGCGGGACCCCCGTCCCCGGCGAGCGGCTGAAGATCGCCTTCTGGTCGGACCTCCAGACCTGCCCGGCATCGCCTGGCCGCGCCAGCCGATCACCTCGGCCGACCAGGAGGTCATCGAGGCCTCCGGCGGCGTCATCCAGAAGCGGGCCCTGCCCGGCATCGCCGGGACGCTGTTCCCCAACGTCACCGCGGCCCAGCTCACCCGGCAGGCCACCGCGGGCGGCTATGACCTCTTTGCCAGCTACCTGACCCGGGCGGACCCGAGCGTGCTCGCCTCCCTGCTCGACCGGGCCGTGTCCAAGCACTACGCCGGCACGTTCGGCGAGGACGCGACGACCGCGCCGCAGATCAGCACGCTGTTCGCCGCCGGCCTCACCACCATCGACCCGGACAAGCGTGGGGCCGCCTACCCGAACCTGCAGGACTACCTCATCGACCAGGGCGTGACATTTCCGGTCTACGACCGGCTGCAGGTGGTGGGGCTGTCGAAGTAGGTCGGGTCGTCGCGATGCTCCGCTACGTCGCGGGTAGGTTCGCCCAGGCCCTCATCGTGCTCTGGGCGGCCTACACGGTCACCTTCATCATCCTGCACGTCCTGCCCAGCGACCCCGTCACGTTGCAGCTCGCCGCCGGCGGGGTCGACGTGCACCAGCTCACCCCGGCCCAGCTGCACGCGCTGAAGGCGCGCTACGGCCTTGACGATCCCGTGCCCGGGCAGTACTTCCGCCACCTCTGGGACGCGCTGCACCTCGACTTCGGCCTCTCGCTCACCCAGAACACGACCGTCGGCGCGCTGCTCGCGGTCCTCGACTTCGGGACGGCCGTGCTCGCCATCTCCTCGCTCAGCTTCCTGGGCTTCGGTGCCCCGCCATCGGCGGCGGAATGGGGGACACTCATCTCGAACGGGCGCAACTTCCTCATCACCAGCCCCTGGCTGTCGCTGCTGCCGGGTCTGTTCGTCGGGCTGGTCGTGTTCAGCCTCAACCACATTGCCCGCACGATCGAAGAGGTGCAGCGGTGAACACGGTGAACACGGTGAGCGCGTGAATGCCGTGAGCACGGTGAGCACGGTGAGCACGAAGGCGGACGCCGTGGCGGGCCGGAACATCGTGGAGCTCACCGGGCTGTCCGTCGCCTACACGCGCCGAGGGCGGACGACTCTGGCGGTGGAAGACGTCGACCTCACGATTGCCCCCGGACAGACCGTCGCCGTCGTCGGCGAGTCCGGCTCGGGGAAGACCACCACGGCCAACGCCATCCTCGGTCTGCTGCTGGCGAACGGTCTGATCACCGCGGGCACCATCTCCGTCGCGGCCGACCGGGCCGACCGGGTCGTCGTGATGCGGCGCGGCCGGGTCGTCGAACGCGGGGCACCGGCGTCGATCCTGCGCACCCCGCGCGACCCTTACACCCGCCACCTCATCGAGGTGGCGCCGGCGTTGTCGTCCACCGGCGGCCTCGTCCCGCGCTTCCCCGAGGCGCCCCCGGCTCCCGAGCTGCTGCGGCTAAAGGGGATCACGAAGGACTTCCGGCTGCCCCGGACCCGGGGCGGGGAGCGGGTCCTCCGGGCGCTGGACGAGGTGTCTCTGTCGGTGCGGGCGGGCCAGACCCTGGGCCTCGTCGGCGAGCCCGGGTCGGGCAAGACCACCGCGCTGCGCATCGTGATGGGCCTGGAGAAGCCGACCAGCGGCCGGATCCACCTCGACGGGCAGGACATCACCTCCGCCGGCTGGTCGCAGCTGCGGCCGCTGCGGCGGCGGTTCCAGCTCGTCCACCAGAACCCGTTCTCCTCACTAGACCCGCGGTTCACCGTCGGGGAGAGCATCGCCGAGCCGCTGCTCTCCTTCCGCGTCGGCGACCGGGCCAGCCGCGCCGCCCGGGTGCGCGAGCTGCTCGACCAGGTCGCCCTGCCCGCCGCGTTCCGCGGCCGCCGGCCGATCGAGCTCTCTGGCGGCCAGCACCAGCGGGTCGCGATCGCCCGGGCACTCGCGATCGAACCCGAGCTGGTCTTCCTCGACGAACCCGTCTCGGCGCTCGACGTGTCGGTGCAGGACCAGATCCTGCTCCTGCGGCTGCAGCAGGAGCTCGGGGTCGCCTACTTCTTCATTTCCCACGATCTCGCCGTCGTGGCCCAGCTCGCCCACGAGGTCGCGGTGCTGCGCGCCGGCCGCATCGTCGAGAGTGCTCCGGCGGCCGACGTCCTCACCGCGCCGACGCAGGACCACACCCGCGAGCTGCTCGGCGCGATTCCCGGGCAACGGTTCGCGGCCGCACTCGCCGCCGCCCAAGGAAAGGACACACGATGAGTCGCAGGTACGCACGCACGGTGAGTTGCGGGTACGCACGATGAGTCGCAGGTACATCGTCATCGGAGCCGGGGCCGTCGGCGCGACCGTCGCCGTGGAGCTGCGGCTCGCCGGGATCGACGTCGTTGTCGTGGCCCGGGGCGCGAACCTCGCGGCGCTGCGGGCGGGCGGGCTACGCTACATCCGACCGCCGGCCACGCCCGGCGGTGAGCCCGACGAGCGGCGGATCCCCCTCTACGTCGTCGGCGGCCCGGACGAGGTCGACCTGCGTGGTGACGACGTGCTCGTCCTCGCCACCAAGTCGCAGGACTCCGAGGCGCTGCTCGCGCAGTGGGCATGGCGGCCGGTTGACGTTGACGGTACGCAGCGCACGGCGGCGGAGGCGCTGCCCGTCGTGCTGCTTCAAAACGGGATCGAGAACGCCCGTACGGCGTTGCGCCGGTTCGCCACGGTGATCGACGCGGTCGTCCTCAGCCCCTCCTCGCACGTGCGACCCGGCGAGGTCGTGTCCCCGGCGGCCCCGCTCGCGGCGGCCTTCTACCTGGGCCGCGCCCCTCGCGGCGCCGTTGACGACCCGACCGCCGAGGCTGTCGCGGCCGACCTGCGCCGAGCCTCGTTCGCCGTCGCGGTCGTCGCGGACATCGACCGACGCAAGGCCGGCAAGCTGCTGGGCAATCTGGCCTACAACCTCGACGCGATCTACGCCCCGAGCGAGCTGCGTGACGCGGCGGCTGCCGTGCTGGTCGAGGAGGCGCGGCGGGTGTTCGCCGCGGCCGGCGTGGAGACCGCCGGAGTCTGTCCGGACGACGGGCTCGACCTGTCCGGCCTCGTTCTGCACGAGATCCCCGGCTTCTCTCGGGAGGGCAGCTCCACCTGGCAGAGCCTGGCGCGTGGCGGGTCGGTCGAGTCGGACTTCCTCAACGGCGAGATCGTGCTGCTGGCCCGCCTGCACGGGCTGGCGGCACCGGTCAACGCCGGGGTGCAGCGGCGGATCGCCACCGCGGCGCGCACCGGCACGCCGCCGGGCGGATTCGACCAGGCCGACCTCGCCGCCCTGCTGGCCCCGGCACCTGCCGGCGTGGCCCCGGATGCCGGCAGGACACGTGCCGGCGTGGCGCTCGGGGAGGTCCTCGTCAACGTGAGGCGTCTGCACGACGAGCTGCTCTCGCCCGGCCCGCCGCTGCTGCTCGACGTCCGCTGGGCCCTGGGTGACCCGCACGGGCACGACCACTACCGCGAGGGCCACCTGCCGGGCGCGGTCTACGTCGACCTGGACACCGAGCTCGCCGCCGCACCGGGCGGGACCGCCGGGCGGCATCCGCTGCCCGAGCTCGTCGACCTCCAGCAGGCCGCCCGGCGCTGGGGGCTGACCGCCGGGCGTGCGGTCGTGGTCTACGACGCGGTCGGCGGGCTGGCCGCCGCCCGGGCCTGGTGGCTGCTGCGCTGGGCGGGCGTCGCCGACGTCCGCATCCTCGACGGGGCACTCGCGGCCTGGCAGGAGGCCGGGTTCCCGCTCGAGACCGGCGAGATCATCTCGGCGCCCGGCGACATCGTCCTGCACGCCGGTCAGCTGCCGGTGCTCGACGCGGACGGCGCCGCCCGGGTGGCCCGCGAGGGTGTCCTCCTCGACGCCCGTGCGGCCGAGCGGTATCGCGGCGAGGTGGAACCGATCGACCCGCGCGCCGGCCACATCCCGGGAGCGGTGAGCGCCGCGACGGGGGAGAACCTCGACGCGAGTGGCCGGTTCCTGCCCCGGGACGAGCTGCGGGCCCGGTTCGCGGCCCTCGGCGTCGGCGTCGGCGGCGACGGGAACGGCGGGCGGGCGCGGCCGGTCGGGGTGTACTGCGGGTCCGGAGTGACGGCCTCCCACGAGATCGCCGCGCTCGCCGTCGCCGGCATCGACGCCGCCCTGTACCCGGGTTCCTGGTCGGCCTGGGCGGCCGACCCCGACCGGCCCGTCGCCACGGGTCCGCAATGACCCCGGCGCGGTTCGCGGTCGCGCTGCCGGCCGGGCAGTGGAGCACCGATCCGGCCGTCGTCAACGCCCACCGGTGGGACCGGTCCGGCTGGCAGCCCGCGGGCCGGCCGATCGGCGTCGCGTTCGCGCGCGAGGTGGCCGACGTCCAGGCGGTGCTGCGGGCGGCGAGCGCGGCGCGGGTAGCGGTGACGGTGCGCGGCGCCGGTACCGGCCTCGCCGGGGGAGCCGCGGCCTCGGCGGGCAGCGTCGTGCTCGACCTGTCCGGAATGAACCGCATCCGCGAGCTGTCGGTCACCGACGCGGTCGCGGTCGTCGAGCCTGGCGTGATCACCGCAGATCTCGATCGGGCGGCCCGCGAGGTCGGCCTGTGCTACGCGCCGGATCCGGCGAGCGCGGCCATCTCCACCATCGGCGGGAACATCGCGACGAACGCCGGGGGCCTGGGCTGTGCGAAGTACGGCGTGACCCGGGAGTCGGTGCTCGGTCTGGACGTCGTCCTCGCAGACGGCGAGCGCATCAGCACCGGGCTGCGAACCGTCAAGGGGGTCGCCGGCTACGACCTGACCGGGTTGTTCGTCGGATCGGAGGGAACTCTCGGGGTGGTCGTCGGCGCCACCGTGCGGCTGCGGCTGCGGCCCGCGCCGCGCTCCACGGTCACCCTGGCGGCCTTCTTCGACACCTTCGCCGAGGCCGCCGCGCTCGGCGTCACCGCGCTCGGCGTCGCCGGGATCGTCGTGGCCGTGGCCGTGGCCGAACTGCTCGACGGCCGCACGGTGCGGGCCGTCGACGCCGCCACCGGCAGCAACCTTGCCTCCGCCGGCGAGGTCTTCCTGCTCGTCCAGACCGACAGGTCGGGCGCGGGAGAGGAGGCCGATGCCGCCGAGGGCATTCTCGCCGAGCGGGCGAGGAGGGTCCGGCGGTCGGTGGACGAGGCCACGGCGGAGGCGCTGCTCGCTGCTCGCCGCTCGGCGCTACCCGCGCTGGAGCGCCTCGGCCGGGTGCTCATCGAGGACATCGCCGTGCCGCGCGGCCGGATGGCGCAGGCCGCCGCGCGCATCGTCGAGATCGGCGCCGCCACCGGCGTGGACATCTTT
>NZ_CDXDOS010000130.1:0-9276 GCF_978021245.1 Frankia sp. CoBUL1 | reverse complement strand
GGGTGGGGTGGTTGGTCGGCGTCGTCGAGGAGAAGGAGCAGATCGCGGAGTTCGTCGGCGGCCATCTGGGCGGGGAGGACGCGTAGGCCGAGGGGGTCGAGTCGCCACAGAGGTTCCCCGCCGGGTTCTGCCGGTCCGTCGAAGATGAGCCGCCAGGCGGCGGCATTCTCGTCGGGGTCCGGACTGGCCGGGTGGTGGGTGACGACGGCGAGTCCCTCGCCGCCGCCGCCGGCGAGGTCGATCAGGTCGGCGTGGGCGTGGGGGTCGTGGTCTGTGGGGTGTGGGAGGACGACGAGGGCCGCGGTCGGTTCCCAGTTCTCCACGGGGACGGCCGCGCGGGCGGCGAAGGTGGAGGTGTGGCCGGTGGCGGCGAGTTCGTCGTGGAGGGCCTGCAGGTCGGGGATGATCCGGTCGAGGAGGGTGGGGAGGTCGTCGGCGATGTCGATCCGGTCGTCGTCGAGGAAGCCGAGGGGGTCGAAGCCGACGGCCTCGATGCGGGGTGTTGCGGCGAAGGGGGACAGGGCGAGGGTGGCGAGCAGGGCGCGGGCCAGCGCGCGGAGGCCTTCGGTGCCGGTGCCGCCCGGGTCGAGGGTGAGGATCCCGAGGGCTTCCAGGTCGGCGTAGAGCTCGGCGCCGTCGGGTTCGGTGCCGAGTTGGACGAGAAGCGGGCAGGGCGGCGGGAGGTCGGGAAGCGGAGGTAGCGGGGCGGTGGGAGGCAGATCCGGCCGTCGACCTGCGCGTGCCAGGGTGCCGGCGGGTCGGGACGGGGCTGGCGGAGGTAGACGTCGATGGTGCCGTCCGGGCGGACGAGGACGACCAGGGGTTCGGGACCTTCGGTGGGACCCGCGGGCCCGTGCACGGTGGGGATGTGCTGGGCGGCGAGTGCGCGGAGGGCGGCGTCGAGGCGGGACAGCCCGTCGGGGTCGGCGGTGGCGAGGACCGCGGTGTGCAGGGCGATGGTGCGCGGGTGGGGCGGGGGCGCCGCGCCGCGCCGGTCGAGGCTTTGGTCGCGCCGTCGGCGCCGCGAGGTGACGGTGGACGCGACGGCCGCGGTGAGAAGGCCGGCGGCACCGACCCAGACGGGGAGGAGGTTCGGCGCGGTGGTGTGGTCGTCGTGCCGGGTCGCCGCGGGTGCGCTCGGGGACGGCCGGGTGGGGCCGGGTGCCAGCGACGTCGCTCTTACGATCCCCGGTGGGCTGGGCGCGTTCGGGTCCGACGTCGACGGCCCGTCGCCCGGGGGCGCCGCGGATCCGGCGCTGGGCGGCGCGGCACTGGACGTCGGCGCGCCGTTGCTACCGGCGAGCACGGGTAGTCGGAGGATCATGCCGGGGTTAAGGAGGTTCGGGTCGTGGAGGCGTCGTCCGGCGGGATCCGTCGCGCCCTGGTTGGCGTGGAAGATCTGCCCGACCAGGTGCGGAAGGTCGTGCTTCGGGACGTCGGGGTAGGCGTTGTGGGCGATGTCCCAGAGCGTCTCGCCGGGACGAACCGTGTGGGTCGTCTCGGTCGGTGGGGTGCCTCGTGCCGGTTTCGCTGTGCCGGTGGTGGCGTTCGGGGTCGCGGATGCTGTGGTAGGTGCGGGGGCGAGGGGGATCCGTAGCAGGGTTCCGTCGCCGATCACCACGAAGTCGGGTGGGAGGGTGGTGCCGTCGGGTTGGCGCAGGCCGACGCTGGCGTCGCGGACCTCCTTCCACCGGTCCAGGTTGCCGAGGAACTGCGCGGCGACGGATCGCAGGGTGTCATAGGGGCCGCAGCGGTAGATGTCCCCGAAGAGCCGTCTCGGTTCCGGTAGCCCATGCCCGATCGGCCCCGGCCCGGGGCTGGCCTGGACGGGGCCGGCCAGGACGTCTGCAGCCGGGGCGGGGGCGGTGCCACCGAGGACGGTTGTGACGTCGGCGGATGCGCTCGCCGTGGCCGCCGGGTGCCCGGACGGGCCGGTCGTGGTCGGGGTGGCGGCGAGGGCGGCCCGGGAGGAGAGCAGGCTGACGGCGAGGGAGGCCAGCGCCACCCATCGCGCCGTGGCGCGCCGGACCACGTTCGGCGCGGGAAGGCGCCATCCGGCGCGTTCCGGCACGGTCGGCGCGTTGGACACGCCGCCAGGGCGGGCCGTGCCGTGTGGACCGCGTCGGCTCCGGGCGGTCTGGGTGAGGGCTTCCCCGATGATGCACAGGGTGAGGTAGGCCCAGGTCAGCCAGGCCAGCACGGCGAGGGTGTCGGGGACGACGTCGGGGTGGAGGTAGCCCCGGGTGGCCAGCGTCGCCCACCGGGCGGGTTCCCAGGTGGTGGGCAGCGGGTTTCCCCGCCAGGCGGCCAGGAACACCGGCACGGCGGTGAGGAAGACCAGCAGGCCGAGAAGCGCGGCCAGGCCGCGCAGCGCCTGCCCGGCCGACGGGCGGGCCACACCGGCGGTCGCCCCCGTCCGTGAGCGTCGGCGTGCCGGCGTCCGGCCGGGTGGGGGGCCGAGTCGGCATTGATGATCTCGATGGTCGGCATGGCGGCGGGTGGGGGTGAGCTGGGGCATGGCGGTTCTCCCGTGGGTTACGGGCCGCGGAGGGCGACGGCGGACCGGGTCTGGGTGACCGTGGCGCCGGTCCGGCCGGACAGGGCGAGCAGGACATAGGTGATGCGCGTCTGAACGATGACCGTCACCGCGTCACCAGCGACGGTGATCGTGCCGTCGATGTGGTGACGGTCGAGGTAGGCGCGGGCGGCCGCGTCGGCCGCGGCCGGATCGAGGGTGGGACTGCCCGCACGCAGGCTGGCCGGGGCGATCTGTTGGGCGCCGGCGCGGGCGGCCTTGCCGGCGAGGTCGGAGGCGTCGGCGTTGGCATACAGGACCCGGCCGGTGTCGGCGATCAGTCCGGCGAGCAGGACCGCGCCGGCGAACAGCACCGCCAGCAGGAGGCTGACCGACCCCTGGTCACCGTGTTGGGCGGAGCGGGTGATGGTCACGGGCGGTCCCGCAGGCCGCCGCGGAACCGGTCGATGACCTCGTCGCGGCTCGCCGTGACGGTGCGGGACGGGCCGAGGACGAGGTGGACGCGGCATCCGGCGGTGACTGTGACGACCCCGCCGGCGCCGAACCCGGTCACGTCGGTGGAGACGGTCTCGCTGCCCGCCGCGCAGGAGCTGGCGGTGAGCGCACGGCGCGCGACCATGTCGGCCTGCTGCTCGGCGTCGGCGGGGGTCGCGGCGAGCGAGGCGGCCCGGGCGCCTTCCCGGGCGGCGTGCCGGACACCGCTTCGGGCCTGCTGAGCCTGGAAGGCCACCGCGAGGATCGCCACGGCCATCAGGAAGATCAGCCATCCGGCGGCGAACTCGACCGAGTAGGCCCCCCGGTCGCGGTCCTGTTCCGACGCCCCCTCCCGACCCGCGCGAGCTCCATCCCGATCTGCGCGAGCTCCGACCCGATCCGCGAGCGGCATGCCCGCACCGCCCGCGCCAAGCCACCGGCACCGCCATCGCCACTGCCACCGCCACCGCCACCGCCACCGCCACCAGCCGCTCATGACGTCCGACCGGCGCCGGCGGGCACCGGTCCGCCGACGGCCAGCGGCGCGGTCCTCGTCGATGCGGCGCGCTCTGGTGCCACCGGCTGTGGGACGAACCGCAGCCGTGGCCCGGAGGCGGAGCGGGCAACCGTCGTGCCCAGGACCGAGGTGACGGTCACCGTCACGGTTACCAGATCCGGCGTGACCGCCACATCCGTCGTCACGCTGGTGACCGACCGGCTGGATCGGGCGAGCCGGTCCGCGACCGCTGTGGCGTCCTCGACGGTCCCATCGGGGCTCTGCATGATCTCCAAGGCGCGCTGCGCGGAGGCGCCGGCCGCCTGAACAGCCAGCCATCGCAGACCCAACCCGAGGACGATCACGAGGAGGGTCATGACCCCGCCCATCACCACGGCCAGTTCGACCGGGCTGCTTCCGGCATTGCGGACGGCTCGTCGACGGAGGGCTCGTCGGCGGGCGGGGTGGCCGCCCGCCGCGGGACGGGCCGCGGCTACTACTGGCAGGTGGTGGGATCGGCGCTGGTGCATACATGCTCCGCGACCTCGGTCGCCTTCGCCCGCAGAATCACGATCACCAGCGCCGCGATCAGGACCAGACCCACCGCGATGACCGCCGTCGGCAGCGCATCACCCCGGTCACGCCCATCTTCAGCGGCCCGCTGGTGAAGATTCGTCCACCACAGGTGGGCCAAGGCCAGCAGTACCCCGAGTCAGCGCATCGCCGCCACCGTCCTCTCTCTTCGTCGGTCTCTTCGTCGGCTGGATTCCGTGGGTTCATGTCGCTCGTCGATCCGGCGTGCCTGGCGGCGGTGGGCGGGACGCGACCGGAACCCGGTCCGATCAGGAGCGGACCGAGCCGGGGCTGCGTGATCCGGGGCTGCGTGACCCGGGCTGGGTGTCATGGGGTGGCTTCGACGCCGGTGAGGATCACCAGCAGGGGGATGGTGAGGAAGGCGACGAAGGCCAGGGCGACCATGACCGCCGGCAGCTCCATCGCGGCGTCCGCGACGGAGGCCGCGAGCCGGGCCTGCGCGGCCTCCGCGGCGCGCAGGTGGGTACTCTTGCTCTGCAACGCGAGGACCGGGGACGCGCCGCGCAGCGCCGAGCTGACCGTCAGGCGCAGCTCGGCGAACTCCGCCACCGGCACTCGCACGGCAAGGCGGTTCAGCCCGGCGTCCGGCGGGACATGGCGGGCGCGGGCCCACTGCAGGGCGGCGCGGATCTCGGTGAAGGCCCATCCCCGGCCGGCATCGGCCGCGGTCTGCAGCGCGGTATGCAGCGACAGCCCACCGACCAGCAGGATCCGCACCAGATCGAGATAGGCGGCCACGGCCAGCCTCGTCTCCTGCCGGCGGGCACTCGCCCGGCGGTGCAGCGGCCGATCCGCCCACACGAACCCGAACGGCACCGCGGCGACACAGCCGAGCGGCAGGGTCGTCGCGGGCAGCACGATCCCGCTCGCCCACCCCACCGCGGCCAGCCCCACCGCGGCGCTCACCACGACCAGCAGGCGGATCATCCTGGTCGCGGTGTGCGCGGCCGGGTCGAGGCCAAGCACGGCAAGGTCCTCGGCGAGGAGCAGTCGCCGCGCCCACGCCGGGCCGACGGTCTGCTCGAGCCGGCGGTGGACCTGCCCGGCCCAGCGGCCACCGGTCGCACCCCAGGCCGGCTGCTGGTCGGGTGCGGGGGTCGGGCGCAGGCTCCGCCCAAGGAGGAACAGCCCGGCGCCAACGATCGCACCGCAAAGAGCCGGTACCGCCGCGTCGGACAGCGGGCCGGTCATGTCGCGTCGCCGAAGAAGTCCGGGACCACGGCGGGCCGGGCCAGCCGGACCAGGGTCCGCACCGCCAGACCCACAACGCCGGCGATCATGATGAGGACCATCTGGCCCCAAGCGGTGCGGTAGGGAGCGAGCATCGCCGGCCATACCGCCAGGACACCGACGACGGACACGGCGAACAGGCCGAGCAGCAGCACCATCGACCGGCGGTAGCGGGCCCGGACGGCATGCAGATCCCGCAGCACCGCGACCCGGTGGCGGGTCGACTCGACCTGCTCGGCCATCAGCCGCGCCAGGTCCCCGGCGCCCCGCCGGTAGGTCAGCGACAGCACGGCGACGATCGACCCGACAAGCGGATGGTTCACCTCCGCCCGGAAGCCGGCCAGCGCCGCCGGCAACGGCTCCCGATCGAGGCGGACCCGTAACCGGCCCAACGGCCCGGCGAGCGCGGGCGGGGGCAGCTGACACGACGCCACCACCGCAGCCTTCAGCGGCTGCCCGGCGTCGAGTTCCTGGCGCACCGTCTCGCACCAGGTCGCGACCGCCTCACCGAGCTCGTTCAGCTCGTCGACGCTTGGACCCCGCCGGACGTCGTGCGCCAGCCACGCGGCGCCACCACCCAGCACCCCGAGCACCGGCACACCGACCACGACGCCGAGGATCAGACCGGCGAGCACGCCGCCCGCCACCGGCAACACGAACTCCGCACCCCACCCGGCCATCCCGGCGTCGGACGGCCGGCCCTCCCGGGGCCCGCCCGGCAGCCGGCGGCCCCAGCCAACAGGGCGGCTCCGGCCGGCGGGGACGTCCCGATCCTGCAGCAAGGCGACGAGCAGCAGCCAGCATCCCAGGCCGACCAACGCACCGGACAGCGCCCCGATGAGGAGGCGGGTCTGCGCGTTCACCAGGCCGCCCTCGCCCGGCGCCGGGTGAGGACCGCCGGGCCGACCCCGGCGGAACCCAGTTTGGCGGCGAGCTGGTCGGAGAAGTCCAGGTCCGTGCGTACCGCCCGCTCGATCCTCGCGTCCCAGCGCCACAGCTCCGCCGAGGTCACCCGGCCCTCCCGGTACTCCCCGATCTCATGCACGCTCGTGACCACCCGCCGGCGTCCAGGTTCGCGACATGCACGATCAGATCGACGGTGGACGCGATGGTCTCCAACACCGCCGCCTCCGGCACCCGCCCCGGGTCGAACGCCGCATACGTGCGTAGCCGGGCGACGACGTCGGCGGCGCTCGGTGCGTGGATCGTCGTCGCCACCCCTTGGGCGATGCCCTGCCCGAGCGCCAGCAGCAGCGGCAGGACGCCGCCGTCGGGGCGCAGTTCCCCGAGCAGGACCCGGTGCGGGGTCTGACGGCGCAGGTTCTCCGCGAGATACCGCGCCATCGAATACTCGCCGCGGCCGTCGACGTTGCGCTCGCGGGCCTCGAACTCCACCAGGTTGCGGAACCGCTCCGGGGCCAGGAACAGCTCCTGCTCATCCTCCACCGTCACCATCCGGTCGAGGATCGGATCGTCGGGTGTGGCGTTGACCCACGCCCGCAGCAGCGTCGTCTTCCCCGCTCCCGTCCCACCCGAGATGATCAGCCCGAACGGTTGACGCAACGCCGCCGTCCCCGCGAGCAGGGCGGTGATGTCCGATCCGAACATCCCCGCGTCGGCGAGTCCGTCCAGGGTGTCCAGGCCGGGCCGAAACAACCGGCAGTCGATGTGGGTCAGGCGAGTCACCCGGGACACCGCGTGCACCCGAACCCCGTTCGGCAGCCGGAACCGCACCGACGGGTTGCTCTCGTCGAACCGGCGGCCGACCGACGCCGCATGCTCGGCCACCCACTCAAACGCCTGGGCGTCGCTACCGAACGGAGACCGTCCCTCGATCCGATGCCCGCTGCCGCGCTCGGTCAGCACCAGGTTGACCGCGCCGTTGACCTCCACATCGGAAAACCGGTCCGCCAGCAGGAACGGGCCGAGCGAACCCAGCGGCGACTGGGCCTGGCGGACCAGCAGCCGCACCTCGTTCTCCCCGGCCGCGTCCAGCGGCGGCGCGTCGGCCGCGCCGCGCCGGATGTCGGCCAGTTCCCGGGCGAGGAGCTCCTCGGCGAGCGCGGCGCGTTCCGTCGGGGTGAACCGCCGGCCGCTGCGGCGCGCCGCCGCCACCTGACGCTGCACCGCCGTGTTGATCGTGCTCGCTACATCCTCGGCGACATCGGACCCGCCATCGGACCCGCCGTCGGACCCGGAGGTGCTCGGCTGCAGGCTCATCCGCCACCTCCCTGCCCAGGGCCGTCCCCGCTACCACCGGCCGGGCCGCCGTCAGCCGGCCCGGGCGAAGACCCACCGCCGACACCGAAGAGGCGGACGCCATGCTCGGACGTCGCCGCCAGCCTCTCGGGCAGGGCGAGGTAGACGACCGTGTCCCCGGACCGGCCCGTCGCCGCCTGCGGGTGGACCTCGGCGATCCGTACGTTACGGGCCAGCACCACGGCCCGGCCGGTCGTCGTGTCGAACCCCAGGACCCCCACGGCATCACCGGTCCGGACCGACGCCGAGGGCAGACCGTCCGGGCCGACCGTCACCCCGATCGAGACCTGCCCGGCGGGTGCCGTCACCGAGCCGACCATCTCCGGGCTGAGCAGGGTGCCCGCCGGTAGGTCCAGGAGCACCGGCTGCCCCACCAGCGCGCGGCGCGCCGTGGCCGGCGTGGCCAGCCGCACCGACCCGCCCCGTGCATCCACACCTACGACCGCCAGATCCGCCGGTGCCACCACCGTGCCGCGGGCCAGCGGACGGGCGAGCGCCACCACCTCGACCCGGCGTGCATCGTCCGAGGACAACCACAGCGCGCCGGCCGCGCCGAGGACCATGAGCAGCAGCGCCACGGCCGCGCCGCCCCACCGGCGGCGCGCCACGCCGCTCTGCGGACCGGGGTCGAGGTCGTCCGCGATCCAGTCGTGATCGGTGGGTCTCGCCGGCCGGGTCATCGCCCCGCCCTCTCAACCGCCTCGATCTCCCGCACCTCGACCGGCACCTCCGCCCGGGTCGTGATACCGGGAAGCGTGCCGTGTTCGCCGTCGCTCGCACTCCAGGCCACGGTCCAGTCGATGGCCAGCACCCCGGGCCAGAACCGGCCGCCCGGCGCGGCCGTGGAGGCGTCCCGATAGGTGTATGAGCAGGCCGGGAGACGCGCCGGCTCCGGTGTGCCGGGGACGAACACCGGGCCCGGCCCGACACAGGACACCGGCGGCGAGCCATCGCCCGGGGCGAACCGCAACACCGTCGGGGCCGCGGTCACGGTCACCGACGCCCCCGGGATCTGCGCCGACGCGGACACCGCCGACCACTGCCCCGGCACCGCGAACCACACCGGCACCCGCACCACCGCCGCCCCCGCCACGTCGGGGGAGAACCGGCCACGCGGAGCCGGCAGCCGGCGCCGCACCTCCCGCGCCGCCGACGCCACCGCGCCGGAGACATTCGGAACCCGTAGCCACGCCCACCCGACGATCCGGCCGTCGCAGATCCGCGCGTACATCCGGGACCGGCCACCGTCCGCCTCGACCCGTTCGACGTCGACCAGGCCGATGGACTCCGGTCGCGGCTTCACCAGCTGCTCGGCGGCCGCATAGCCCACCAGCCAGCGGCACGCGGCCGCGGCTGTAGCCGCCGGCGATCCGGCCGCGGCGCGACCAGCGCCCGTCGACTCCACCGAACCGACAAGAGCCCTGTCGGCCCTATCGACATCGGCGAAACCGCTCACAGCGCCCTGCCCATTCGTCCAGCCTGGCGTTGCCGCGCGGGCCACGGCAGCAGAAAGAATCAGCGGACACAGAACGGCACCAGCCGTCACGAACGTTTTGACGGGGGACATCCGTCCCTCCCCTTCCAGGAGTCCGTGGTGGTCACCCGGTCGATCTGCCACGTTTCATGTTTCACCCAGGTGAAAAGGGTTCTCTCGCTGAGAGGAATGTCGTCGACGACGATCTCCGAC
>NZ_CDXDOS010000129.1:0-9299 GCF_978021245.1 Frankia sp. CoBUL1 | reverse complement strand
TGCGGTGAATCGGCCCCGCCGTCCCCGCCGCCACCGCCGTTCCTGCCACCGGCGAGGTCGGCTCGGAGCCGTTCCGGGGCCATGATCCCGTAGTCATCATCGGCATGGCCTGCCGGCTGCCCGGCGGCGCCGATTCACCGCAAGCCCTGTGGGACCTGGTGCGAGAGGGCCGGGATGCCGTCGGCGGCCTGCCCGACGACCGGGGCTGGGAGCTCGACGCGCTCTACGATCCTGATCCGGATCAGCCTGGCACCGCCTACACCCGCCATGGCGGATTCCTGCCCGGCATCGCGCTGTTCGACCCGGGATTCTTCGGTATCGGTCCACGCGAGGCACATGCCGTGGACCCGCAGCAGCGGCTGATGCTGGAGATCTCCTGGGAGGTGCTGGAGCACGCGGGCATTGACCCACGGTCGCTGCGGGGCAGCCGGACCGGCGTCTTCACCGGGGTGTCGCTGCAGGACTATGGCCCCGCCTGGCATGCGGCGCCCGCCGAAGCCCAGGGACAACTGCTCACCGGCAACGCCTCCGGCGTGATCGCCGGCCGCGTCTCCTACACGCTTGGTCTGGAAGGGCCCGCGTTGACCATCGACACCCAGTGTTCCTCGTCCCTGGTGGCGGTGCATCTGGCCGGCCAGGCGCTGCGGGCCGGCGAATGCGACCTCGCCTTGGCCGGTGGGGTGACCGTGATGTCGACCCCAGGGATCCTGGTGGAGTTCAGCCGCAAGCGGGGCCTGGCACCGGACGGGCGCTGCAAGGCGTTCTCCGCCGACGCCGACGGCACCGGCTGGGCCGACGGCGCGGGCGTGCTGCTGCTGGAACGGCTTTCCGACGCCCGCCGTAACGGCCATCACGTCCTCGCGGTCCTGCGTGGCACCGCGATCAACCAGGACGGCGCCAGCAACGGGATGACCGCGCCGAACGGCCTGTCCCAGCAGCGCCTGATCCGCCAGGCGCTGGCCAACGCCGGGCTGCGCGCCGCCGACGTCGACGCGGTGGAGGCGCACGGCACCGGCACGACGCTCGGTGACCCGATCGAGGCCCAGGCCGTCATTGCCACCTACGGCCAGGACCGAGCCGCCCACGGCCAGGACCGTGCGGCACGGCGGCCCGTCTACCTCGGGTCCCTGAAGTCGAACATCGGCCACACCCAGGCCGCCGCCGGCGTCGCCGGGATCATCAAGATGGTGCAGGCGATGCGGCACGGCGTCCTGCCGCGGACCCTGCACGTGCGCGAGGCGTCCCCGCACGTGGACTGGTCGGCGGGCGACGTCGCCCTGCTCACTGGAAACGTCCCCTGGCAGCGCCGGGACGGCCGGCCGCGACGGGCGGCGGTGTCGGCGTTCGGGGTAAGCGGCACCAACGCTCACGCCGTGATCGAGGAAGCACCACCCGGGCCGGGAACGGACGCCATGGGTGCGGACCGCGCCGGGGAGAACCCGGCGAGCGCCCCGGTGCCTGTCGTCCTGTCCGGCCGCGGCGACGCGGCGCTACGTTCGGCGGCCGCCCGGCTCGGCGCGCACCTGGAGCGCCATCCCGAGATCTCTCCCCTGGACGCGGGATACACCCTGGCGGGTCGCACCCACTTCGAGCACCGCGCCGTCGCCGTCGTCCGCGGATCGGCGGCGTGCGGCAGCGGCACGCACCTGGCCGGGACCGGGGCCGGGACCGGGACCCTGGCTGCTCTGGCCGAGGCCCGTCCCACCGCCGGGCTGGTCCTGGGCACGGTCCGACCAGCGCTCCGCCGAAGCGGAACCGCCCGGGGGGCAACCGCCTTCCTGTTCACCGGCCAGGGCAGCCAACGCCCCGGGATGGGCCGCGAACTCCATGCGACCTACCCGGTCTTCGCCGACGCCCTCGACGACGTCTGTGCCCACTTTGCGCCGCATCTCGAACACCCACTGCGCGACGTCATGTTCGCCCCCGCCGGTTCCCCGGGCGCGGCGGCGCTCGACCGCACCGAGTACACCCAGCCCGCGCTGTTCGCCTTCGAGACCGCGCTGTTCCGGCTCCTCGAATCCTGGGGTCTCGCCCCGGGGATCCTCGCCGGGCACTCCATCGGCGAGCTCACCGCCGCCCACGTCGCCGGAGTGTGGACCCTCGACGACTCCTGCGCTCTCGTCGCGGCCCGCGGCCGGCTCATGCAGGCCTGCCGCGCCGGCGGAGCCATGACCGCCATCCGCGCCGGCGAGGAGGAGGTCGCCGAGTCCCTCGCCGGACTCGCCGGGCGGGTCGAGATCGCCACCGTCAACGGCCCGAGCGCCACCGTCATCGCCGGCGACGCCGACCTCGTCGAACGCGTCGCCGTCGGCTGGGCCGAGCGCGGCCGCGCCATCAGGCGGCTGACGGTCAGCCACGCCTTTCACTCCCCGCACATGGACGACATGCTCGACCGGTTCCGAGCCGTCGCCGAGAAGATCACCTACTCCCCGCCGGCCATCCCCGTCGTCCCCACCCGGACCGGCGACCTCGACCTCCAGACCGGGCTCACCACCCCCGACCACTGGGTACGCCACGTCCGCGAACCCGTCCGCTTCCTCGACGCCGCCCGTCGCCTGCACCGCGAAGGCGCCGTCGCCTACCTCGAACTCGGCCCCGACGCCGTCCTGACCGCGCTCCTGCCGGCCTGCCTAGCCGCCGACGCCCAGCGCCCCGAGAAGACCCAGCGCCCCCAAAGCACCCAAAGCACCCGCGACGCCCGGGACACGGTGGCCGCGGCGGCGTCCCGCGCCGGCCGCCCCGAACCCGACACCCTCCTCACCGCCCTGGCTGAGCTGCACGTCCACGGCGTCGACGTCGACTGGCGCGCCCTGTACCGGGGACGCGGCGCCCGGCACCGGGAGCTGCCCACCTACCCGTTCCAGCGCAGGCGCTACTGGCTCGACGGGGCCACCGCTGTCCCCGCGCCCCGTAGCCCGACCGTCGGGACGGCCCGCGCGGCGGACCCGGACGGCTGGTCTTACCGCACCGAGTGGCGGCCCCTGGACTCCGAGGACGTCACCACCGCCGTGACGGCCCAGGCCACCGCGACGCCACCGCTGTCCGGCGTGTGGCCGGTGCTGACCCCGGCCGCCGGCGTCGACGAGGACATGCTCTCCCGCATCTGTTGGATCATCGAACACCTCGGCGGCACGGCCGTCACCCTCACCCTCACCGGCGACGACGCCGACCGCGCCCGGGTCGCGGCGCTGCTGTCGAACGCCATGGCGCCGCCCGGCGCCATGCCGCTGTCGGGCGCCATGCCGCTGTCGGGCGGCGGCCCCGCCGGGAAGAAGACGGTGCAGGCGGTACGCGGCGTCCTGTCCCTGCTCGCCCTCGACGACACTCCGCACCACATCCATCCGGCGCTGACCACCGGGCTCGCCCTCACCGTCCCGCTCGTCCAGGCGCTACACGACCTCGACGTGTCCGCACCGCTGTGGTGCGTCACCCGCGGCGCGGTCACCACCGGTCCCGACGACCCCGTCACCACCCCGGACCAGGCCATGATGTGGGGACTCGGCCGCGCCCTCGCCCTGGAGGACCCCGACGCCTGGGGCGGTCTGATCGACATCCCGACCAACCTCGACGATCAGACGCTGGCGTGGTTCGGCTCCGCCCTCACCGCCCCCGGTAGCGAGGACCAGCTCGCCGCCCGTACCACCGGGCTGTTGGTACCCCGCCTCGTCAGGGCAGACACCGTCGATGCACAAGCCAACACCGTCGGTGCACAGATCGACACCGTCCCGCCAGCGTGGCGGCCTCACGGCACGGTCCTGATCACCGGTGGCACCGGCGCCCTCGGCGCGCATGCCGCCCGCCGGCTCGCCCGCGACGGTGCGCGCCGGATCGTCCTCGTCAGCCGCCGTGGCCCCGCGGCTCCGGGGGCGGAGAACCTACGCGCCGAACTCGCCGCCCTCGGCGCCGAGGCGACCATCGAGGCCTGCGACGTGGGAGAGCACGAACAGCTCGCCGCCCTGCTGCGGAGACTGGCCAAGGCGGGCCGGCCGGTGTCCGCCGTCGTGCACGCGGCCGGTGTCATGGGGCAGGTGACCGCCCTACACAAACTCGATCTCGGGGAGTTCGCGGAGGTCGTGGCCGGGAAGGTCGCCGGCGCCGCCGGCCTCGACCGGCTACTCGACGGCACCGGCGGGATCACCGGCACCGGCGACACCGGCGACACCAGGCTGGAGGCCTTCGTCCTGTTCTCGTCGGTGTCGGCGACCTGGGGCAGTGGCGGCCAGGCCGCCTACAGCGCGGGCAACGCCTACCTCGACGCCCTCGCCGCGCGGCGGCACGCGCTCGGTCTCGCCGCCACCTCTGTCGCGTTCGGCCCGTGGGCCGACGCCGGAATGGGCGCCGAGGCCACGTTCCGTGACTACCTGGGCCGCCGTGGCCTGACCCCGCTGCCCCCCGACGCTGCGGTCACCGCGCTCACCCGGGCGGTCGCGGGCAGGCAGGCCGCGCTCACCGTCGCCGACGTCGACTGGGAGCGTTTCCTCCCACCCTTCACCGCCGCCCGCCCCGGGCGTTTCTTCGACGATCTATGGAGCCGGTCCACGACGGCCGGACCCGAGGGGGACGCCCACCCGACCGGCACCGACGCGCCCCCCACCCGGGTGGACTACGGGACGCTGCCCGGGTCTGCCCGCGCCCGCGCGCTGTTCGACCTCGTGCGGGCGGAGGCCGCAGCTCTCCTCGGGTACCCGTCGCCCGACGACGTGGACCCGCAGCGCCGCTTCCTCGAACTCGGCTTCGACTCACTGGCCTCGGTGCAGCTCAGCCGCCGACTGGCCGCCGCCACCGGCCTCACCCTGGCCACACCCGTCGTCTTCGAGCATCCGACGGTCTGCGAGCTCACCCGCCATCTCGATACCCTCGCCACCCTTGCCACCCTCGCCACCCAGCGGCACCCGGACATCGTGCCCGGCGGACCCCCCGCGCGGGCCGGGACGCAGGTCGCGCCGATCGGCGTGCGCGAGCTGTACCGGCAGGCGTGCACGGACGGCAAGTTCGCCGAGGGCGTCGGTGTCCTGCGGGCCGCCGCCCGGCTCAGGCCCGTCTTCCGCACCGTCGAGGCCTTCGGCGCGCCCGCCGCGCCGGTGAGACTTGCCTCGGGTCCGGCCAAGCCCACCATCGTCTGCCTGCCCTCGATGGTCGCCCCGTCGGGACCGCACAACTTCGCCCGCCTCGCCCTGCACCTGCATGGCCGGCGGGACGTGTACGCGCTGCCGCATCCCGGATTCGGCGACGGGGAGCTGCTTCCGGCCACCGCGGATCTCGTCGTCGACCTGCATGCCGAGACCATCGCCCGGGCGTTCGACGAGATCCCCCTCGTGCTAGCGGGTTACTCCTCGGGTGGCTGGCTGGCACATGCGATCGCGGCCCGGCTGGAGACCCGCGGGATCCACCCCAGGGCGGTGGTGCTGCTCGACACGTGGCTGCCCGGGGACCGCATCCCCGAGGGTGACATCCAGGAGGAGCTTCGCGGCGTCGCCCTCAACGACCAGGCCTTCGCGCTGATGACGGAGGCACAGGTCACCGCGCAGGGCGCCTACCTGGACCTGTTCGAGGGCTGGCGGCCGACCGCCGTCAACGCGCCGGTCGTCCTCGTCCGGGCGATGGAGCGCATGCCCCAGCAGGCGGTCGCCGAGAACCCCGACGGGGAGGGCCAGGCCTGGGTGACCGACTGGGTGATGGAGCACGAAAGGCTCGACGCCGCCGGCAATCACCAGACGATGATGAACGAACACGCCGCCTCCACCGCCGCGGTCCTCCACCAGTGGCTCACGGAACTGGAGCGGCCCACGGAACTGGAACGGCGCTGATGCATCGACGCGCACCGCACCTCGGCGGCGGTCTGGGCGGAGCTGAGCGTTGACGGGTTCGGCCATGGGAGCATGACGGAGTGACCCTGCTCCCACTGCCTGCCGGCGAGCACGACGGCCCCGCCGTCCGGGTCGGGGAGGTCGAGTTCACCCGCGCAGAGCTCTTCGCGGCCGCGTCCGTCGTCGCCGGTCGGGTGGCCGGCGCGCCGGCGGTGGCCGTGCACGCCGAGGCGACGATGGCCACCGTCGTCTCGGTCGTCGGCTGCCTGCTCGCCGGGGTGCCGGCGGTACCCGTGCCGCCTGATTCCGGGCCGCGGGAACGCGGTCACATCCTGCGCGACTCGGGCGCCGCCCTGCTGCTCGGCAGCCCTGCCTGGGACAACCTCGCGATCCCCACCGTGCCGGTCGATCTCACCGCACGGTCGGGGTCTGCCGGCTCCGGGTCCGAGTCCGGCTCCGGGTCCGGGTCCGGGGAAACCGGACCGGCGCTCATCCTCTACACCTCCGGGACGACCGGAGCCCCCAAGGGCGTGGTGCTGTCCGCCCCGGCCATCGCCGCCGATCTGGACGCCCTCGCCGACGCCTGGGCCTGGACGCCCGAGGACACGCTCGTGCACGGGCTGCCGCTGTTCCACGTCCACGGCCTGGTTCTGGGTGTGCTCGGGGCGCTGCGGGTCGGCAGCCGGTTGATCCACACCGTCCGCCCGACCCCGACGGCGTACGCGGCGGCCGGGGGGACCCTGTACTTCGGCGTGCCGACCGTGTGGTCCCGGGTCTGCGACGATCCGACCACCGCCCGCGCCCTGGTCTCGGCCCGGCTGCTCGTCTCGGGCAGTGCCCCCCTGCCGAGGCCGGTGATCGACCGGCTCGCCGGGCTCACCGGCCTCGCCCCGATCGAACGGTACGGGATGACCGAGACGTTGATCACCATCAGCGCCCGGGCGGACGGGGAGCGCCGGGCGGGCTGGGTCGGCACCACCCTGCCGGGGGTGCTGGCCCGGCTCGTGGACGACGAGACGGGGACCGAGCTGCCCGCGGACGGGGAGAGCATCGGCGAGTTGCAGGTCCGCGGTGCCACCCTGTTCGACGGGTACCTGGGGCGCCCGGAGGTCACCGCCGCGTCGTTCACCGCGGACGGCTGGTTCCGCACCGGTGACGCCGCGGTCGTCGCCCCGGACGGCCACCACCGAATCGTCGGGCGCCGATCCACCGACCTCATCAAGAGCGGCGGTTACCGGGTAGGCGCGGGCGAGGTCGAGGCCGTACTGCTGGCCCACCCGGCCGTGCGCGAGGCCGCCGTCGTCGGGCTGCCGGACGACGACCTCGGGCAGCGCATCGCCGCCTTCGTCGTCGCCCCCGACCTGGCCGGTGCGGCGGGCGGGACACCGAGCGAGACGGCGAGCGAGGCGCTCATCGACTTCGTGGCACGGGAGCTGTCCATCCACAAGCGGCCCCGGGAGATCCACCTGGTGGCCGAGCTCCCCCGCAACTCGATGGGCAAGATCCGCAAGTCCGCCCTGGCTCCCCCGGAAACGCCCTGAGGGCAGGTCACGGCGTCGAGGAGAGCGGGTTCGAAGCGCTCACCTCACCGGGGCGGGAGGCCCTGCGGTCCCTGCTCGCCCGCGCTCTGGCGGGCTGACCGGCCCGGCGGGACCGGCCGGCAGGCCCGTGGCGAGGCCGCGGTAGAACGCGCTGGTCACCATCAGCTCCTCGTGCGAGCCCTGCGCGACCACGCGGCCCTCGTTCAGCACGAGGATGAAATCCGCGGCCCGCACCGTGGAGATCCGGTGGGCGATGACCAGCAGTGCCCGCTCGGCGGCGATCCGGCTCATCGCGCGGGTGAGCGCCTGCTCGTTGACGCTGTCCAGCTGGGCCGTGGGCTCGTCCAGGAGCAGCACCGCGGGCTGAGCCAGCAGCGCGCGGGCGATCGCGACCCGCTGCCGTTCCCCGCCGGAGAGCAGGACACCATGATCACCGACCGGGGTCCGGAGCCGCTCGGGCAGCCGGTCGGTGAAGTCCCGCAGCCCCGCCGTGGCCAGGACCGCGGCGATCTGCTCCTCGGTCGCCTCCGGCGCCGCATAGGTGATGTTGTCCCGCAGGCTGCCGTGCAGCACCGGGGTGTTCTGCTCGACCAGCCCGACCCACCCCCGGGCGGTCGCGCGGGGCATCGCGCGGACGTCGTGGCCGGCGAAGAGGATCATTCCGGCGTCCGGCTCGTAGAAGCGCTCGACAAGCTCCAGGATGGTGGACTTGCCGGCACCGGACGGCCCGACCAGCGCGACGTGCCCGCGAGACGGCACCGTGAACGACACCCCGCGCAGCACCGGCGTCTGCGCGTAGCCGAACCAGACGTCACGGAACTCGATCGACGGCGCCCGCGGGTTCGGCGTCTCCCCTCGTGACGAGAACGAGGACGACACTCGCGACGAGGACAAGGGCGACAATGGTGCCGGCGGGCGCGTCCCGCCGGGGGCCACGACCGCGACGGTGCGCAGCGGACCGCGCACGGACTCGTCGTCGCCCTCCCGGGGCAGCGCGAACACCGCGTTGACCCGCGACAGCGCCCCCATCCCCCGCTGGATGGTCGCCGCCGCCTCGATGAGCTGCGACAACGGCATCACCAGGTAGGTGGCATACAGCAGGAAGGCGACCAGGCTGCCGAGCGAGGCCGAACCGCGCGCCACCAGGACCCCGCCGACCAGGAGAACGACCAGCACACTTCCCTGCACCGCGAGCTGCATCGCGGGGGCGATGATCGAGTCCAGCTTCGCCATCCGGAGGCCGGCCTGGTAGGCGGCCGCGGCGTGGTCGCCGATGCGCGCGGCCTCCCGCCCCTCGGCGCGGTTCGCCCGCACGGTACGGATCGCGGCGAGGGCGCGCTCCAGGTCGGCGGTCATGCCGCCGACGCTGGCCTGCCCACGTTCGGACACCGTCCTGATCCGGGACAGCGCGCCGAGTACCACGACCCCGGCCACCGCCACCACCCCGAGCACGAGCAGGAACAGCCAGGGGTTCAACCAGATCATCAGGGCGACGGCGCCGACGACGCCGATCACGCTGGTGACCAGGGCGGTGAAGCTGTACGCCACCGCCTCCCGCACCACGGTCGTGTCGGTGTTCGCACGGGAGATCAGATCCCCGATCCGCCGCGTGTCGAACACCCGCATGCGCAGCCGCAGCAGGTGGCCGATCAGGCTGGTGCGCAGGCCGAGCAGGACGCCCTGGCCGACGCGCTCGAGCAGGTAGTGCCCGGCGGTGTCGATCACCGCCTGGCCGGCGAACAGGCCCAGCAGCGCCCCGATGAGCCAGCCGGGAATACCCCCCGCCTGCGCGGCGTCGATCACCCGCATCACGAGCAGCGGTTGGAGCACCCCGACGGCGGTGCCAACCACGGTCAGCGCCGTGGCGATCGCCACCGCCCCGCGACGGCCGCGCAGCAGCGCCCAGAGTTCCGTGACGCCCCGCGACGCAGGCCCCCGGGCAGCTCCCCGG
>NZ_CDXDOS010000128.1:0-9331 GCF_978021245.1 Frankia sp. CoBUL1 | reverse complement strand
CTGGCTGGCGCGAGGAAAGGCCTGACATGAGGAAAGGCCAGGTCACCCAGGCGGTGCCGGTGCCGCCGCCGCTGCGTCCCGACGACCGGTTCGGAAACGTCGTCGATCGGATCCGCACCGTCGCCGCGGTCTGCCACGACGTCGTGGCGGTCCGCAACGAACACCGTGCCGTTACCTTCGCCCAGCTCGTCGCCTGGGTGAACGTCGTCGCCGGCCGCATCCTTCGGGAGCCCGCCGCGGCTGACCCGGACACGCCCGTCGCGGTGCTGTTGCCCCACGGCGCGAGCGGGATCGCCGCCGTCCTGGGCGTCATCGCGAGCGGCCGGCCCTGCGTGCCCCTCGACAGGATGCATCCCACCGACCGTCTCGCTCAGGTCGTGGGGCTGGCGGGGGCCTCGGTGTGCGTCACCGGACAGACTGGCTCCGCCGACCAGCGGGCTGCCGCCGCGCTGCCGGGGATCGTGGAGACTATCGACGTCGGCGACGAGCGCGTCGCCGACTGGTCCCCGGCGCTGGCTGACCGGGTGGCGTCGACTGCGCCGGGCCGATACCGATCCAGCCGTGCTCATCTTCACCTCCGGGTCGACCGGAGTACCGAAGGGTGTCGTGTGGCACCACCGCGCCCTGCTGGGCATCCACTACGCCATCCAGGTCCAGGACGTGATGCGGCTGGTTCCGGGCGACCGTCTGCCGCTTTTCCTGCCCTACTCCTTCATCTCGGGGATGAACCGGACGGTCGGTGGCCTGGTCTTCGGCACCACCCTCGAGATGTACGACCCTCGGGTCCGCGGCGTCCGCGACCTGGCCGACTGGCTGCGCGCCACCCGGCCTGCCGGCATCGTGGCCACGCCAGCGCTGATCCGGATTGTGTTCGGCTGCCTTGAGCCGGACGAGGTGCTCGACGACCTCCGATTCGTCATGTCGGTCGGCAAGGCGATCTACGCCCGCGACGTCGAGTTGGCCCGCCACCACCTACCACCGGCCGCGGCGTTCCTGGTCTCCTACGGAGCCTCGGAGCTCGGCACGGCGACCTGTGCCCCGATCTGGTCGGACGACGACCTGCCCGACGGCGTGATGCCGGCCGGGCGGCCGGTGGTTGACGTCGCGGTGAGGGTGGTCTCGCCGGATGGCATCGAGATGCCGCCCGGTGAGACGGGGGAGATCGTCGTGATGGGCCACTTCATCACGGGGGGCTACTGGCGGGTGCCGGCGGCGAGCGCGTCGCGGTTCGGCATCGGGCCGGACGGCACACCCACCTACCGCACCGGAGACCTCGGGCGCATCGACGCCAGCGGCCAGCTCAGGGTTGTCGGCCGCAACGACGCGGCCGTGAAGATCCGCGGGTACCTCGTCGAGCCGATCGAAATCGAGTCCGCCCTGCTGGCGAGCTCGGATGTGCTCGAAGCCGTCGTCGTGGCCGACAGGACCACGCAGCGGGCCCGCCTGGTCGCCTACGTCGTCCCCGTGACCGGCGCCCGGGTCTCACCGGCCTCGATCAGGCGCCTGCTACGGGCCAAGCTGCCCTCCTACATGGTGCCGGCCACCGTCATGCTGCTCACCGCACTACCGAGGACCGACCGCAGCAAGGTCGACCGACTGAACCTACCCCCCGCCGGTCCGAAATCCGGCCAGGACCCGCCCCGCGACCAGTGGGAGGAGGCCGTCGCCGGCGTGTGGGCCGCCGCCCTGCACCTCGACGACGTCGGTATCCACGACGACTTCGTCGAACTCGGCGGCGATTCCCTCATCGCCGAAGAGCTCCTCACCAGGGTCGCCGACGAACTCGGTGTCAAACTCCCCACCTCCACCGTCGCCAACGCCCCCACCGTCGCCGAGTTCACCGCCCGCCTGCGCAATGCCGGCACCGACGTCCTACGCCACCCCACCGTCGTCCCGCTGCGCACCACCAGCAGCGGCGGGCCCCTCTTCTGTTTCTGCGGCGCCGGCGGCCTCGCTGTCGGCATGCTTGGCTTCGCCCGCCACTTCGACGGCGAACGCCCCGTCTACGGCGTCCAAGCCCACGGCCTCGAATACCGCGGTCTCCCCGACTGGTCCATCTACGCCGCCGCTCGCCGTCACGCCCGCACCCTGCGCCTACTCCAACCCGCCGGCCCCTACTACCTCGCCGGCCACTCCTTCGGCGGCCTCGTCGCCCTCGAAACCGCAAGACTCCTCACCGAGGCCGGCGAGCACGTCGAACTGCTCGTCCTCATCGACAGCTTCCTGCCCGACACGTCCTCCGGCGTCTTCGCGGGAGGAGTACAGCCCTCTCAGCTTCCAGTTCCGGGGGGCCCGACCAGGAGCTCGAATCCGGCTCCAGCCTTGGACCGTGCGGGGGGATCGGCTATGGGCCCGGCGCGCGCGGGGGCTGCCGCACGGGTCCTGCTCGGCTGGGCCCGGCAGGCGGCCCAACTCCCGTTGGCTGGCGTCGTTCAGTTCAAGGGCATGAACCAGTACGACGTCTTCTACAACCAGTCGCGGGTGCTCACGAGGTTCTACCGGCCCAAGCCCTGGAACGGGCGGGCGCTAGTCTACCTGGCTGCCGCCTCGCCGCCGCACCGTACGGAGGCCTGGCGCCCGCTGCTGACCGGCGAGACGACCTACCGCACCGTGGGCGGCGACCACGACACCGTGCTGCGCGAACCCGTCGTAAGCGAGATCGCGGCCGACATCCGGGCGGTCCTCGCTGGCTGTACCAGCTCCCGCAAGGCGTGAACGGCTGCCGCTTGAGTGCTTTCGGAGTGACTGGCAGTCCTGGCGACCGGGAGAACGCGATCCCGTGGCCAGGCCGACAGCGAAAGGTCCGTGTTCGTGAGGGTGCAGGACGCAATCAATGTCGAGGACTTCCGGGAACTGGCGCGCCGCAGGCTTCCCCGGGCGGTTTTCGACGCCATGGAGGGCGGCGCCGGCGACGAGGTGTCGCTCAGGCGTAACCGCACGGCGTTCGACCGCATCGAGTTCCGCCCACGGCCGCTCGCCGACGTCGCCACACGAGACCTCTCGACTACCGTGTTCGGCGAGCGGCTGTCGATGCCGATCATGCTGGCGCCCACGGGCGCGGGCCGCCTCGCGCGGTCGTCCGCGGAGATCGCTGTGGCGAGGGCCGCGGCGCGGGCGGACATCGTGTACATGCAGAGCACCGTGGCAGCCTTCCCGCTCGAGGATGTCGCCGCGCGCTCGACCGGCACGCTGTGGTATCAGCTCTACCTGCCCCCCAACCGCGCCGAGGTCGGGAACCTCGTCCGGCGGATCGCGGCGGCGGGTTACCGGGCCCTGGCCATCACCATCGACACGCCGGTCCTGGGCAACCGTGAGCGCGACACCCGCAACAAGCTCATGAGTCGGCCGCCGCATCCCAAGATGCTGCTGCAGGGGGCCAGCAAGCCGGCGTGGGCGACCGATTTCATCCGCGGCAAATTCGACTTCATGGGCAAATTCGACTTCATGCGCGGCCAATTCGGCGCCGGCCGTCCCGGCGGCCCGTCCCGGCTAAGCCTCAACCAGACCCGAGCGACAATCAAATCGTCGTCGGACTGCGTCACCTGGGAGGACGTCGAGCGGATCCGGTCGTTGTGGGAAGGCCCGTTGCTCCTCAAGGGCCTGATGCGCGGGGACGAATGCGACCGGCTCGTCGAGCTGGGCGTCGACGGTGTCGTGGTCTCGAACCATGGCGGGCGGCAGTTGGACGGCCTCCCCGCGACCATCGATATCCTGCCGGAGGTGGTTGACGCGGCGGCGCGCAGACTCACGGTGTTCCTCGACGGAGGTGTCCGGCGAGGCAACGACGTGGTCAAGGCGCTGGCCCTCGGCGCCGCGGGGGTCTTCGTGGGTCGGCCCTACCTGTACGGCCTCGCCGCGGGCGGCGAGGCCGGTGTCCTACGGATGATTGAACTGCTACGCGTGGAATTCGACCACGCGATGGCGCTGCTCGGCGCCGCGACCGTGGCGGACCTCGACCGCAGCCTCGTCTCGGGCGCACGTATCCCCAGCACCCTCTCACCGTCGACGCGATAGGCCATGCCTGTCGACGGCCGAGCTGGGCTGCTTGGCGACCTTCCGTCACCGCCTGCTACCTTAACGGCATGCTCTCCGTGTCGTGGCAGGGACCCGGCACCGCCGGTCTCCGGACAGCCGTCAGCGAACGTTCGTATGCCAGAGGTGTGCACTACGCCCAGCAGAGCGCGGTTACGAGGATCGACTGGGACCCCGACGAGAACACCCTCCAGGGCCGGGTGCGTGGAAGCGGCGGCGAGGTCTACGCGACGAACGCGCAGTTCTCGGGTGACGGTCCGTCCTCTTGGACGTTCCAGTACGGCTCGTGCACCTGCCCGGTGGGCGCCGACTGCAAGCACGTCGTGGCACTGGTGCTGACGGCCACGACAGGCGCGACGGCCACGGCGAGCGCGGCAACGGGTGCGGCGGCGGCCCCCGGCCCATCGGCGCGGCGGTCCGGGTCCTCCCCGCGGTCGGCTCGGCCCCGGCAGGCTCGGCCCCGGCCGTCCCGGTCGGCTGCCTGGACCGAGGACCTGGGAGAGCTGCTGGGTTCCTCGCCCGCCGTCGGCGGCGGCCATGGCGGGGCCGGCGGGACGACGCCGTTGGCCGTCGAGCTGAGCTTCACGGCGGATCCGCCGGCCCACGGCGGCGGGTCCGAGCTGGGCCTGCGGGTCACGGCCCGGCTGGTGCAGCCGGGCCGGAACGGCTGGGTCAACGCCATCGGGTGGGACGTCCTCAACGCGGCGTACCAGACCCGCGAGTACCAGCAGCCGCAGGTACGGCTGCTGCAGGAGTTCTTCGCCGTGTACCGGGCCCATGAGGAGCGGTACGGGTACTCGTACTACTCCTCCTACTCTTCCGGCGGCGCGAAACGACTCGATCTCTGCGCGTTCGAAAGCCGGCAGCTCTGGTCGATGCTCGACGAGGCCGAGGCGGTCGGCCTCCGGTTCGTGCATGCCCGCAAGAAGCTCGGCGACGTGAGCCGGTACGGTTCCGCGGAGCTGTGCCTGAACGTCACCCAGGACGAGAGCACGCAGTCGCTGGTCGTGGCTCCTCTGCTCCGCCTCGGCGGGACGGCGACGGACGCCGCCGTGTTCTCGTTCATCGGCCGCGACGGCCACGGCGTCGTGTACGTCGACCGGGCGGAGGTCCTGGCCTCCGACGACCATCGGGACTGGCACGTCCGGCTCGCGCGGCTCGCCCAGCCGGTGCCGCCACGGCTGCAGCGGATGGCGGTCGGGAACGGGAGCCTGCGGGTGCCCCGCAGCGAGGAGTCCCGCTTCCGCGCGGAGTTCTACCCGCGCCTGCGGCGCCTGGCCCCCGTCGTGTCCAGCGACGGTTCCTTCGAGCCGCCGGAGGTGCCGCCGCCGGCCCTGGTGCTGCACGCCTCCTACGGCGATGACCACGAGCTCGACCTCAGCTGGGGATGGGCCTACGAGGTCGGCGGCGAGCGGATCCACGTGCCGCTGTACGCGACGGAACCGGACGGCACCGAACCGGACGGCACGATGCTGCCCGCCGCGACGCCGCCCGCCGCGGAACCGGACGGGTTACGGGATCCGCGCCAGGAGCAGGACGCGTTGCGGGGCGTGCTGGCGGCGCTGGATCTGCCCTCCGGCACGGCCGCCCTGCTCGCCGGTGACCAGGGTTCCGGTCTGCGGCCACGGGTGCGGCTGCGCGGCGTCGACACGATGCGCGCGACGACGGAGCTGCTCCCGTTGCTGGCGGACCGGCCCGGGGTGGCCGTCGAGGTCAGCGGTGACCCCGCGGCCTACCGGGAGGCCGGCGACTCGCTGCTCATCGGCCTGTCCACCGACGACGTGGTGGGCGAGACCGACTGGTTCGATCTCGGGGTCACCGTCACCGTGGAGGGCCGGCAGGTGCCGTTCACGGACGTCTTCCTGGCGCTGAGCCAGGGGCAGTCGCACCTGCTCCTCGCCGACGGCGCCTACTTCAGCCTGCAGAAGCCCGAGCTACAGTCGTTGCGGCGGCTGATCGAGGAGGCGCGGGCGCTGCAGGACTCACCCGGCGGTCCGCTGCGGATCAGTCGGTTCCAGGTCGGGCTGTGGGAGGAGCTCGCCGGGCTCGGTGTGGTCGAGCGCCAGGCGCAGTCGTGGCGCCAGCAGGTGACGGGGCTGCTGGAGCTGGGTGCCGAGGGCCAGCTCGAACAGGAGCCGCCGGCGACGCTCGCGGCGACGTTGCGCTCCTACCAGCTCGACGGTTTCCGGTGGCTGGCGTTCCTGTGGAAGTACCGGCTGGGCGGGGTGCTCGCCGACGACATGGGCCTGGGAAAGACGCTGCAGACGCTGGCGCTGGTCTGCCACGCCCGGCAGGCCGATCCCGAGCTCGCGCCGTTCCTCGTCGTCGCGCCGACGAGCGTCGTGTCGAACTGGGCCGCGGAGGCGGCCCGGTTCGCGCCCGGGCTGCGAACGGTGGCGATCCGCGACACGCAGCGGCGGCGTGGCGAGGCCCTCGACGAGGCGGTGTCGGGCGCCGACCTGGTGATCACCTCGTACACGCTCTTCCGCCTCGAGCACGAGGAGTACGCGAGCCTGGCCTGGTCGGGCCTGATCCTCGACGAGGCCCAGATGATCAAGAATCACCAGGCGAAGGCCTACCGGTGCGCCCGGCTGCTGCCGGCGCCGTTCAAACTGGCCGTCACCGGGACCCCGATGGAGAACAACCTGATGGAGCTGTGGTCGCTGCTGTCGGTGGCCGCGCCCGGCCTGTTCCCGAACCCGATCCGCTTCCGCGACTACTACGCCCGGCCGGTCGAGAAGCAGAACGACGTCGAGCTGCTCGCCCAGCTCCGACGGCGGATCAGGCCGCTGATGATGCGCCGCACCAAGGAACAGGTGGCGCCCGAGCTCCCGCCAAAGCAGGAACAGGTCCTGGAGGTGGACCTGCACCCGCGGCACCGCAGGCTCTACCAGACCTATCTGCAACGGGAACGGCAGAAGGTGCTGGGCCTGGTCGACGACATGAACCGCAACCGCTTCACGATCCTGCGCTCGCTGACCCTGCTGCGCCAGCTCAGCCTGCACGCCGGCCTGGTGGACGACCACCACGCAGACCTGCCGTGCGCCAAGATCGACGCTCTGTTCGAGCAGCTCACCGACGTTGTCGACAGTGGTCACCGGGCCCTGGTCTTCAGCCAGTTCACCGGATTTCTCGGCAAGGTACGCGAACGGTTGTCCGCCCTCGGTGTGGAGCACTGCTACCTCGACGGCCGGACCCGCGACCGGTCCACCGTGCTCAAGCGGTTCAAGACGGGGTCGGCCCCGGTTTTTCTCGTCAGCCTGAAAGCCGGCGGGTTCGGCCTGAACCTGACCGAGGCGGACTACTGTTTCCTGCTCGATCCGTGGTGGAATCCCGCGACCGAGGAACAGGCGGTCGACCGGACGCACCGCATCGGGCAGTCCCGCAACGTCATGGTCTACCGCCTCGTCGCCCGGGACACGATCGAGGAGAAGGTGATGGCGATGAAGGGCCGGAAGGCGCGGCTGTTCTCCAGCGTCATGGACGACGGTGACGTGTTCAGCTCGACGCTCGACGCCGACGACATCCGCGAGCTGTTCGCCTGACGCCCCCGGACCGCCCCCTGCCTCGTGGCCGGTGGCCTGACGGGCGCGGGCGGGTTCACCCGGTTCCAGCGGTTCGCCTGGTTCCACTGATGGGCGCCCATCGGGGCCTGTGGCCGGGCCGTCGACCGGCAGTTAGGCGAGGTCAGGGCGTCGGCGCCTGTCAGGGTGACGACGTCGGGTTCCACGCACCGGGGCGGACCTCTACGGTGATGCCTCGTGCGGGTCATCTGGGCGGCGTTGGCCGCGATCGTCGTGTCCGTCGGGGTACTGACCGGCTGCAATGCGTCCCCCGCGGCGGACGCGGCCGCGGCGGGGACATCGGTGAGCACGTCGGCGGTGCCGATCGCGGCCGCCGGGGAGTGCGGGGGCAGGGTGACCGACCTCGCCGGGGTCGAGAAACTCCTCTCCGAACCGGTCGGCTGCCCGGGCGGCACGAACAGCTTCTGGCACGGCGAACTCGGCGACGCGTGGACACCACCGCGGTTCGTCCCCTACCGGGACGGCCAGGTTCCGCGGGACGCCTGCGGCGCGCAGGTGAACGATCCCAAGCAGTTCGCGGACAACGCACTGTACTGCCAGCTCGACGACACCGTCGCCTACAGCGTCGACTTCATGACGGAGCTGTTCCAGGCGGGTGGAGCGTCCTACCCGCTGTTTGTGATCATGCACGAGCTGGGCCATCGGGGCAACCGGATCGGCGGGACGATCGGCGTGGTGTCGCGCGCGGAGGAGAACCAGGCCGACTGCTTCGCCGGCCGCCAGGCCAAGAGCGCGCACGACGCCAAGCGCATCGCGTTCACCGACGCGCTGCAGGGCGCGCTGCTGTTCTACAGCATCGGCGACACCCGCGACAGCGGCTGGTTCGACCAGGAGGCGGCCTCCGCCCCCGGCGCCCACGGCACCCCCCGTCAACGCGCCCAGGCCTTCTCCTTCGGCTACCTGCGCGACAGCGACACCTGCCACCGGCTCGGCCAGTCCAAGAGCGGAAGCGTGCCGCTGTTCTGACCCAGATACGCCAGTAGTGGTGGCAGGCGCGGATCTTCGGTAGGTCTGAGGTGATGTGAACCTGGCTGGCCCGGTTGATCGCTTCGTCGCCGTCGCCCAGTTCGACTGCGGCAGCGACGACGTGCACGCCGGTGTTGGCCGGACGGAGCGGTAGGAGCCGTCGGGAAAGCTTTCCAGCACGGGAAGGGTGAGATTCGCCTTGACGCGCCACAGGAGGTCGGCGCCGGTCTCCGCGGCGGCGCACCACAGCTCGTAGCCGTAGAAACTACGGTCGGCTATGACAAGCATGCCGGGTTCCAGCCGGCTCAGGATCTGGCGGGCCAGCGTGGTCTCACCTGTTCGGCATCCACCGAGCCCGGCGGCGAGAAACGCACGGCTCCCGCACTCGACGAGCCCGAGAACCTGGACCTTCGGGTAGGCGCTGGCCTTCGATCCGTTCTGGAGCTTCTCGAACTCCTCGCGGTTGGCGGGAGTGTCGGGGATATCCAGACTGAACCCGTCGATCGCCATCAGCCGCCGGTCGGCCAGGAACGCCCCTTTCAAGCCGGGATGCGCGATCGGTTCCGCTGCCCGTTCGAACAGCACGCGCAGCGGCTCCTCCCCGAGCCGTTTCCGCGCGTGCGTGAGACCGCTTCCGGTCGGGACCTCCCAGTCCCGCCACCAGCCGAACACCTTCAGGCCCGCGACAAGCTTCTCCATGACCTCCTCGTAGTCGTCATCGAAGAACAGCCACATCGCCAGCGTTAAGG
>NZ_CDXDOS010000127.1:0-9397 GCF_978021245.1 Frankia sp. CoBUL1 | reverse complement strand
ATCGGGGAGAGCGTGTCCCGCCGGTCGCTGTTCCGGCGGGGGAACGGGGTCGAAGGATGTCGTAGGCGGCTGATACGAATGCCGTCATGACCGAGCACCCCGGCACCCTCCCCGGCCTCAGCCCGTCAGCGGTCGGCCGGGCAGAGGTCGGGTCGGGGGCTTCCCGGTCGGGAGTTTCGCGCTCCGCGGGTTCCGGTTCGCCGCGGCCGCTCGCCGCGCGGCTGCCGGTGGCGCGGGTTGCCGTCGACACTGCGCTCGCCCATCTCGACCGTCCCTTCGACTACCTCGTGCCGGCGGACCTGGCTGACCTGGCGGTGCCGGGATCCCGGGTCCGGGTCCGGTTCGCGGGCCGGCTGGTCGACGGGTTCGTGCTGGAGCGTCGCGAGAGTTCCGACCATTCCGGTCAGCTCGCGCCGCTGGCCCGGTCGATCTCGCCGGAGCCTGTGCTGTCCGAGCCCGTCGCGAAACTCGCCCGCGCGGTTGCCGATCGTTACGCCGGCACGCTGGCCGACGTCCTCCGGCTCGCCGTGCCTCCCCGCCACGGCCGGGCGGAGGCTGCCTCACCGAGGCCCGAGGTCGTTTCGCCGGGGCCTGCGGCTGTCGCACCGGGGCTTGAGGCCGTGCCGCCGGAACCCGGCGAGTGGGGCCGCTATCCCACGGGTCCGTCGCTGCTCACCGCCCTGGCGGCGGGCAGGTCACCAAGGGCGGTCTGGTGGGCCCCGCCCGGCCCCGCCTGGCCGGAGATGATCGCCGCCGCGGCCGCCGCCACGGCGGCGTCCGGTCGCGGCGTACTCGTCGTCGTACCCGATCATCGTGATGTCGACCGGGTCGAGGCAGCGATGGTCGCTGCGGTCGGTCGGGAGACCACCGTCGCACTGCGGGCCGATCTCGGCCCGGCCCGGCGATATCGCGCGTTCCTCGCGGTCAGCCGCGGACAGGCGCGGGCGGTGGTGGGTACCCGCGCGGCGATGTTCGCGCCCGTGGCCGAGCTTGGCCTGGTGGTGGTGTGGGATGACGGTGACGACCTGCATGCCGAGCCGCTGGCCCCGTACCCGCACGCCCGAGACGTCGCCGTCCTGCGCTCCCGGCTCCAGGGGTGCGCGCTCGTGATCGGCGGGTTCTGCCCGTCGACGGATGCCGAGGCGCTGGTGCGCACGGGGTGGGCGCACCCGGTGGTGCCGCCCCGGGAGCAGGTGCGCGCGCTGGCTCCCCGGGTCGAGGCCACCGGCTCCGACCTCGAACACGCCCGTGACCCCGCCGCCCGGGCGGCGAGGCTGCCCTCCCTCGCGGTGCGGACCGCCCGGGATGCGCTGGCTGCCGGTCTGCCGGTACTGGTCCAGGTGCCGAGGAGGGGATACCAGCCGTCACTGGCCTGCGCGGACTGCCGGCGGCCCGCCCGGTGCCCGCACTGTCAGGGGCCGCTGGGCCGGGCGGCGGGCGGCGGTGCGCTCTCCTGCCGGTGGTGCGGCCGTCCGGTCGCCGCGGCGGTCTGGCACTGCCCGTCCTGTTCGGGCCCGCGGCTGCGCGCCTCGGTAACGGGAGATCGTCGCACGGCGGAGGAACTGGGACGGGCCTTTCCGGGCGTTCCGGTCCGCACCTCCGGCCGGGGCGGGGTGCTCGCCACCGTGCCCGCAGAACCGGCCCTTGTAATCTCGACCCCGGGGGCGGAGCCCATGGCGGACGGCGGCTACGGGGCGGTGCTGCTCCTCGACGGCTGGGCTCTGCTGGGCCGTCCCGACCTGCGCGCGGGGGAGGAGACTCTGCGCCGGTGGACCGCCGCCGCCGCGCTCGCCCGGCCCGCCGCGCGCGGGGGGCGGGTCATCGTCGCGGCCGATGCCGGACTAGGGCCGGTCCAGGCGCTCGTCCGTTGGGATCCTGGCACGTTCGTCGCCCGGGAAGCCGACGAGCGGGCGGAGCTGGGGTTCCCGCCGGCGACCCGGATGGCGTCCGTAGCGGGCACCGCCGCGGCGGTCGCGGAGCTGCTGGCCGCCGTCGAGCTTCCCGACGGCGCCGATGTGCTCGGGCCGGTACCGCTGCCCCCCGCACCATCCGCGCGGGCCGTTCCCGACGGCGCGAACCAGGGCGATTCGTCTGCCGTGGGTGCCGGGCGGCGCGGCCCCGACAGCGCCACCTCCGGCCCGGAGGAGATCGAACGGGTCCTGATCCGGGTCCGGCGTGAGCGCGGTGCGGCCCTCGCGGCCTCGCTGCGATCCGCTCGCGGCGTCCTCGCGACCCGGCGAACCACCGGCCGGTTACGGATCCAGCTCGATCCCCTGATCCCCGGGTAGCGCCGGTATGGTCTGGTTCGCACCGCATACCACGGCCCGGGTACGCGCCATGGCTCATGATCTTCGGCCGCGGGCCCGGTCCGGACCGCGGCCGTCCGCCATCTCCGAGCGTCGGCGGGGTACGGTCATCGGCGGCGACAGGCCTGTGGACGTCAGCCCGTACTCCCCGGCCGGAGAACGGCGGGATGCTCCCGGCCCGGTCGGACACCTCGGATCGATGACCCCCGGAGACGGTCACGGCGTCGGCAATGACGTCGCGACGGATCGGTGCTTCGCGTATGCGTCTTGTTTTCGCCGGTACCCCGGCGGTGGCTCTGCCCAGCCTGCGGGCGTTGATCGACAGCCCGCGCCATGACGTGGTCGCGGTTGTCACCCGGCCCGATCGGCCCTCCGGGCGGGGGCGGAAGGTGAAGCCGCCCCCCGTCCACGTCCTGGCCGACGAGGCCGGCATCCCGGTGCTCAGCCCGGACCGGCCCCGGGACCCGGAGTTCCTGGCCACGCTCGCCGGCCTCGCGCCCGACTGCTGCCCGGTGGTGGCCTACGGCGCGTTGCTACCGCCCGCGGCGCTCGCCATTCCCCGCCACGGTTGGGTGAACCTGCACTTCTCCCTGCTGCCGGCCTACCGCGGGGCGGCTCCGGTGCAGCGCACCCTGCTCGCCGGGGACGACCTGACCGGCGCGAGCGTCTTCCAGATCGAACCGGCGATGGACTCCGGTCCGGTCTACGGTGTCCTCACCGAGCGGGTTCGGCCGACGGACACCTCCGGTGATCTGCTGGACCGGCTCGCCGAGGCTGGCGCCGGGCTGCTGGTCGCGGTGATGGACGGCATCGCCGACGGGACGGTGCGGCCCGTGGCCCAGCCCGCCGAGGGGATCTCCTTCGCGCCGAAGCTGACCGCCGAGGAGGCCCGGATCGACTGGACGAAGCCGGCGATCGCGGTGGATCGGCTGGCGAGGGCCGCCACTCCCGCGCCGGGAGCCTGGACGACGTTTCGCGACCGGCGGCTCAAGATCGGTCCGGTGCGCCTCGGTGCGGTGTCCGGCCGGCCGGCCGGGCCGGTAGCGCTGCCCACCGGGCTGCCGGCGGGGGGGCTGCCGGCGGGGCAGATCATGGTGCTCCCCGGCGGGGACGTGGCGGTCGGCACGGGCACGAGCCCGGTGCTCCTCGGCGAGGTGCGTCCCGAGGGGCGAGGCCCGATGGCGGCCGCGGCCTGGGCCCGCGGGGTCCGGATCGCCAAGGGGGAGACCCTCGGCGCGATCGGCGCGATGCCGGTCAGTGGAGGAACGTCGTGAGATCGGCCGGTTCGCCGGGCACCCGTGGGCCCCGGCCAGCGTCAGGCGTCGACCGGCCGCGGTTGCTGGCCTGGGAGGTGCTGCGGGCGGTGGACGAGCGCGGCTCCTACGCCAACCTGTTGCTGCCGTCCCTGTTGGCGGGCAGCGGGCTGTCCGCCCGGGACCGCGGGTTCGTCACGGAGCTCGCCTACGGCTCCCTGCGTGCGCAGGGCACCCTCGACGGGGTGCTCGACACGGCGACGAGTCGACCCGTCCACACCGTCGACCCGCCGGTGCGCGACGCGCTGCGCCTGGGCGCCTACCAGCTGCTGCGGACCAGGGTCCCGGCCCACGCAGCCGTGGCCAGCACCGTCGAGCTGGTCCGCACGACGAGTGGCGAGCGCCCGGTCCGCTTCGCGAACGCCGTGCTGCGTCGGGTGGCCGCCCGGGTGGCCGAGACCGGCGGCGATCTCGCCACGATGCTGTCCGCGCCGCGGTTCGACGTCGACCCTGTCGGTCACCTGGCGGTCGTGACGACGCATCCCCGCTGGATCGTCGAGGTCGTCGCGGAGGCCCTGGCCGGCGACCTCACGGCGACCCGCGCCGCGCTGGAGGCAGACGACGTCCGACCCGCGGTACACCTGGTCGCCCGTCCGGGCCGGGTCGACCGTGACCGGCTGCTCGCCGAGGCCGCGCAGGCAGGTCTGACCGCCCGAGTCGGCCCCTACTCGCCGTATGCGGTACGCCTCGACGGCGGGGACCCGGCGGGGTTGCCCGCCGTGGCCGCGGGCGCGGCTGCCGTGCAGGACGAGGGCAGCCAGCTCGTCACCCTGGCCCTGGCCCGCGCGGTGACGGTGGGCCGTGACCTCGGGCTGACCATCGACCTGTGCGCGGGCCCCGGCGGGAAGGCGGCCCTGCTCGCCGCGCTGCTCGGCGGCTCCGCCCCATCGGACGGGCCGGGTCTGCCGGACGGGCCGGGTCTGATCGCGGTCGAGCCCCGGGCGACCCGGGCGGCCATGGTGGCCCGGTCCCTGGGCGACGCGGCGCGGGCCTGGACGGTACGCGCCGACGGCCGGGCGGTGCCGCTGCGGCCCGATGGAGCCGACCGGGTGCTGGTCGACGTCCCCTGCACCGGCCTCGGAGCACTGCGGCGCCGGCCGGAGGCCCGATGGCGGCGGACCTCGGCCGATGTGGCCGCGCTCGTCCCGCTCCAGCGTGCGCTGCTCGTCGCCGCGCTCGACCTGGTCCGCCCGGGCGGGGTGGTGGCGTACGCGACCTGTTCCCCGCATCCGGCCGAGACCGTCGAGGTGGTGCGTGGCGTGGCCGGACAACGCGCCGACACCTCCATCCTCGATGCCCGCCTGACCCTGCCGGAGGTCGACCGGCTCGGTGACGGCCCGTTCGTCCAGCTCTGGCCGCATCTCCATGGCACGGATGCGATGTTCGTCGCCCTGCTGCGCCGGGTCGACAGCTGAGGCGTCGGACCCGGGAGCCGATACCCTCGCGAAATGGCCACCGCCCAGATCTACCCCAGCCTGCTCGCCGCCGACTTCGGCCGGATCGCCGACGCGGCCCTGGCGGTCGAGGGGCAGGCCGACTGGCTGCACGTCGATGTGATGGACTACCACTTCGTCCCGAACCTGGCGTTCGCGCCGGACACGGTGACGGCCCTGCGCGCGGTGACGGATACTCCGCTTGACTGCCATCTCATGATCGACGATCCCGACCGCTGGGCGGCCGGGTACGCCGAGCGCGGCGCGGCGAACGTCACCATTCACGCCGAGGCCGTGTCCGACCTGCCCCGCACCACCAGGGCGATCCGGGCGGCCGGGGCCCGCACCGGCCTCGCTGTGAAGCCGAACACCCCGGTCGAGCACTATCTCGATGACCTGCACCGGTTCGACCTGCTGCTGCTGATGACCATCGAGCCGGGTTTCGGCGGTCAGACGTTCATGACCGAGGTGTTGCCGAAGATCGAGGCCGCCCGGCGCCTGCTCGACGCCCGTGGGCTGGACCTGTGGCTGCAGATCGACGGCGGGGTCAACGCCGAGACGATCGAGCGGGCCGCGGTGGCGGGTGTGGACGTGTTCGTCGCCGGCACGGCCGTCTTCGGGGCGGCCGATCCGGGCCAGGCCGTCGAGCGGCTGCGTGAGCAGGCGCTGCGGGCGGCGCCCCGGCTGTCCCCGCCCGCGCCACGCTCGGCGGTCGGGCCGGCGTGACCGCGTCCGGCGGCTTCACCGGCGTCCGGCGGCTTCATATGCCAGACTTGAGGCAGTACAACTAGCAGCACGCGCGCTCCGGGGTCGGTGAAATTCCGAACCGGCGGTGACAGTCCGCGACCCGTCCGCAGGTACTGGGACGGCTGACCCGGTGGAATTCCGGGACCGACGGTGAAAGTCCGGATGGGAGGACGCGCGCGGGCCGAGTGCCCGCGGTGGTCGTTGACCGCTCGCGGGCGCGTGTCGGCGTGAGCGTGCCGGCGTGGTCCCGCGTGGTTTTTCCTCGCCCAGGGTGCGGGTGCCCGGGAGCGAGGGGCACGGGTCGGATGTTTACCGGCATCGTTGAAGAACTTGGCGTGGTGACCGCGGTGGATGCGCGGTCGGAGTCGGCGGCACTCACCATCGCCTGTCAGACGGTTCTGGGTGATGTGAGTCACGGCGCGTCCATCGCCGTCAACGGTGTCTGTCTCACGGTGACTTCCTTCGCCCGCCCGGGGCTCGACGGGGGCGCCGAGACCGCTACGGCCGGCGGCCCACCCGGCACAACGGACGGCCCGTCGGCGTTCACTGCTGACGTGATGCGAGAGACGCTGGTGCGTTCCTCTCTTGGGAAGCTCGCCGTCGGTGACCGGGTGAATCTCGAACGTCCCGTCCGGCTGGCGGACCGGCTGGGAGGCCACCTGGTCCAGGGGCACGTCGACGGCGTCGGTACGGTCCTCGACCGGCAGCCCGGTGAGGGCTGGGAGTTCGTGCGCGTCGCGCTCCCCGAGGGGCTTGACCGCTACCTCGTGGAGAAGGGCTCGGTGACGGTGGACGGGGTGAGCCTGACCGTCGTCGACATCTCGCCGGCCGGTGGCGACTCACCGGCCACCTTCACGGTCAGCCTGATCCCCACCACGCTCGAACTGACCACGCTGGGTCGCCGTGCGCCGGGTTCCCTGGTCAACATCGAGGTCGACGTGCTGGCCAAGTACGTCGAGAAGCTGCATGCCGGCCCCATCGAACCGAACGGACGACACCGATGACGACATCCGCGGCCGGCGCCTCCTCGACGGCCACCCTTCCCGCCGGTGCCCTTCCCGCCGGCTATGCCGACGTGCGGTTCGCCGCCATCGAGGACGCGCTCGCCGAGATCGCCGCCGGCCGCCCGCTCGTCGTCGTCGACGACGCCGACCGGGAGAACGAGGGTGATCTGATCTTCGCGGCGGAGGCCGCGACACCCGAGCTGGTCGCGTTCATGACGCGGTACACCTCCGGTGTGATCTGCGTGCCGATGGACGCCGCCGACACCGACCGGCTCGAACTGGACCAGATGGTCCCGCACAACACCGAGCGGATGGGCACCGCGTTCACCATCACCGTGGACGCCCGCGACGGCGTCTCCACCGGGATCTCCGCCGCCGACCGGGCCCGCACCATCCGGTTGCTGGCCGACCCGCGGACCACGCCCGGCGACCTGAGCCGGCCGGGCCACATCTTCCCGCTGCGGGCCAAGGACGGCGGGGTGCTGCGCCGCCCCGGCCACACCGAGGCCGCGGTCGACCTGGCCCGGCTCGCCGGGCTGCGGCCGGCCGGTGCGATCTGCGAGATCGTGAACGATGACGGGACGATGGCCCGGCTTCCCCGGCTCGCCGAGTTCGCCCGCGAGCACGGGCTGCTGCTGATCTCCATCGCCGATCTCATCGCTTACCGTCGGCGGACCGAGAAGCAGGTGGTGCGGGTTGCGGAGGCGTCGCTTCCGACGCGTTACGGGGCGTTCCGGGCGGTCGGATTCCGCAACATCCTCGACGGCGTCGAACACATCGCGTTGATCCGCGGCGAGCTCGGTGACGGCGAGGACGTGCTGGTCCGGGTGCACAGCGAATGCCTCACCGGGGACGTCTTCGGCTCCCGGCGCTGCGACTGCGGAACCCAGCTCGACGCGGCACTGCGCATAATCGCGACCGAGGGGCGCGGAGTGGTGCTCTACATGCGGGGCCACGAGGGCCGGGGCATCGGCCTGATGCACAAGCTGCGGGCCTACCAGTTGCAGGACGCCGGCCACGACACCGTCGATGCCAACCTCGCGCTGGGCCTGCCGGCCGACGCCCGTGACTACGGCACCGGGGCCCAGATCCTGGTCGACCTCGGCGTGCGCGGCATCCGGCTGCTGTCCAACAATCCGACGAAGCGGGCCGGGCTGGAGGGCTACGGCCTGCGCATCGTCGAACTCATCGGGATGCCGGTCACCCAGACGCCGGAGAACCTGCGCTACCTGACCACCAAGCGGGACCGGATGGGACACGTCATTCCCGGTCTGCCCAGCATTCCCGGTCCGCCCGGCCTTCCGGGTCCACCCGGCCTGTCCGATCTGCCTAGGGCCGTGGGCGAGGACGAGCCGGCCGGCTCGCGCTGGATCCCGGGGGCGCCGAGGGCGCCGAGGGCGCCCGTCACCTCCGGCTGCACGGCTGTCGCGGGCCCGGGTACGTCCGCCGGGGTCGACTGTGCCGAGGGAGAGGGTCTGTGAGCGGCCTCGGGGCTCCCGCGGAGGTGCTTCCGCCCGTCGAGGGCATGCGGTTGGCGGTGGTCGCCACCCGGTGGCACGCCGAGATCACCGATGCGCTGCTCGCTGGCGCGCTGCGCGCCGCGAAGGACGCGGGCCTCGCGGCGGCACCCGCCGTCGTGCGGGTCTCCGGTGCGGTCGAGCTTCCCGTGATCGCCGCCGCGTTGGCGGCGCGGCATGACGCCGTCGTCGCTCTCGGTGTCGTCATCCGGGGCGGCACCCCCCACTTCGACTACGTCTGTCAGTTCGTTACCGCGGGGCTCGCCCGCGTCACCCTCGACGCCCGCGTCCCCGTCGGCTTCGGCGTGCTCACCTGCGACACCGTCGAGCAGGCCCGGGACCGCGCCGGGCTGCCCGGGTCCAGCGAGGACAAGGGCCGGGAGGCGACCCTGGCCGCGCTGGACACCGCCGCGGTGCTGCGCGATCTGGAACTCGCCGGCTGAGCTTCCAGGCCGTCACCGACCGAAACGTTCCGCATCAGGAGTTCACACACACGGTGCGAGGCCGATCCGTCCGCGTGACATGCTCTCGGTATGGTGTTGCCGTCACATGGCGATTCGAAGTGGATCGGGTGTGCCGGTCGTGTGTTCGCTGCTCGTGGCTCTGATTCCGGCTGTCCCGATCAGTCCGGTGCTCTTGTCGGGACGGCCGGTTACACGAGACTGTGGTCTCACGTCGTATCGGTGCCCTTGCGCTCTGGCGTCATACTTCGCGGTGGGATCGGCGGAGGTCCCGTCGGCCGGCACACATGGGGGCGGGGGTGGCGCGGATGGTAAGTCACGGTGGGAGTTGGAACGGTGACGAGGCGTTGGCGTCGACCGGCCCGGTCGGGGGGAATCCGGAGGCCGGGGAACGGATCGCGGGCGGCCCCGGCCGGCGGGATCCCGACGCGACCGAACCGGGTGGTGGCGGGGACGCGCGCCCCATCTCGCTGCTTGGCCTACGACTGACCGAGCCTCAGGCACCCCGTAACGCGCTGGTTACCCGTCGTCCCGCCCGATCACGTCCGGGCGGGACCCGTTCGGAGCCCGGTACCGGTCGGACAGGGGGCCCCTCCGGGGGGCGCGGGAGCAGTGG
>NZ_CDXDOS010000126.1:0-9425 GCF_978021245.1 Frankia sp. CoBUL1 | reverse complement strand
CGCTGTGTCGCCCAGGGCGCCCCGAGTCACCCCACAGCACGTCTACAAAACGTCACCGATCACAGCGTAGCGTAATCTCTGCGCGGCCCTGGGGTTGGACCCGGCAGTGAGGTCATCGTGCCGGCGTTCACCTTCATCTCCTCCTCGCAGGCGGCCCAGCGCCTCGGCGCGGTGGCCGTGCCGGTCGACATCGACCCGGGCACGTACTGCATCGAGGCCACCGCCGCGGCGGCCGCGGTGACCCCGCGCACTCGGGCGATCATGCCGGTGCATATGGCGGGCCAGGTCTGCGACATGGACGCCCTGGCGAAGCTGTCCGCGGATGCCGGGGTTCCGCTGATCCAGGACGCGGCGCACGCGCACGGTGCGCAGTGGCAGGGTAAGAAGCTCGGCGAGCTGGGCTCGGTGGCGGCGTTCAGCTTCCAGAACGGCAAGCTCATGACCGCCGGCGAGGGCGGCGCGGTCACCTTCCCCGACGCCGAGCTGTACGAACTCGGCTTCCTGCGGCACAGTTGCGGGCGGCCACGCACGGACCGCCGGTACCTCCACCAGACCTCCGGGTCGAATTTCCGGCTCAACGAGTTCTCCGCCGCGGTCCTGCGTGCCCAACTCGGCCGCCTGGCCAGCCAGATTGACACGCGTGAGGAGCGCTGGCCGGTGCTGGCGGGCGCGCTTGCCGACATCCCGGGCGTCGTCCCGCAGGGCCGCGACGACCGGTGTGACCGCAATCCGCGCTACATGGCGATGTTCCGGTTGCCCGGGTTCAGTGAGGAGCGCCGCAACGCGTTCGTCGACGCCCTTGTGGACCGCGGGCTGCCCGCTTTCGCCGCGTTCCGGGCGATCTACCGGTCCAACGGCTTCTGGGAGACCGGCGCCCCGGACGAAACGGTGGACGAGATCGCGAAGCGCTGCCCGAACACCGAGGCGATCAGCGCGGACGGCGTCTGGCTGCACCATCGGACGTTGCTCGGCACCGAAGAACAGATGCACCAGGTCGCGGCCATCGTGGCCGAGACCCTGGCCGAGCTGTGAGCCGAGGCGAGACCGGCAACCCCACGCGGACTCCGCTGCGGGTCGCCGTGGTGGGGCTGGGCTGGGCCGGCCGGTCGATCTGGCTTCCCCGGCTGCGAGAACACCCGGAGTTCGTCGTGGTCACGGCCGTCGATTCCGATTCCGGGGCCCGCCGGGCGGCGGCCGGGGCCGGCCCGGGCCTGGCCGTGCTCGCCGACGTCGACGAGATCGACCGGACTCAGGTCGACCTCGCGGTCGTGGCGGTGCCCAACCACCGGCACGCCGACATCGCAGCCCGGCTGCTGAGCGCCGGTATTCCGGTTTTCCTGGAGAAGCCGGTGTGCCTGAGCTCGGCCGAGGCCGACCGGCTCGCGGCGGCCGAGTGCGCGGGCGACGCCATCCTGCTCGCTGGGAGCGCCGCGCGGTACCGGGCGGATGTCAGCCGGCTCTACGAGCTCGCCGACGGGCTCGGTGCCATCCGGCACGTCGATCTCGCCTGGATCCGGGCCCGGGGCATTCCCGACGCCGGTGGCTGGTTCACCCGGCGGGACCTCTCCGGCGGCGGAGCCCTGGTAGACCTCGGCTGGCACCTGCTCGACACCCTCACCCCGCTGCTGGGCAGCGTCCGTTTCCAGCAGGTGGTCGGGACGATCTCGGACGACTTCGTCAGCGACGGCTCCTGGGCGGCCTCCTGGCGTCACGACGATGGCACCGGGCCGGCTGTCGGCGCCGGCGGTGACGTCGAGGACACCGCACGTGGCTTCCTGGTCACCGAGAACGGGGTCTCGGTGTCGTTGCGGGCGAGCTGGGCCTCGCACGAGGCCCGGGACGTCACCCTGATCAACGTCGAGGGTGCCGCGGGCACCGCGTCGTTGCGCTGCACGTTCGGTTTCGGCCCAAACCGGCAGGATCGTTCGGTTCTGACCCGCACCCGGGCCGGCGAGACCGTGGCGGTGCCTGTGCCCGACGAACCGATCGGGACGGAGTACCGCCGCCAGCTCGACGAACTGCCCGCGCTGCTGGCGGATCCCGCGTCCCGGGGCGGGCGATCGAGGAGGTCCGCCCGACCATCGCCGCCATCGAGAGATTCTACGACTCCGCGCGCTCGCACCGGTCCGTCGCGCCGCTCGCGCACGCGGCTCGCTGAGGTCACGCATCCACGACTTGTGTCACGAATATCGAACGGCACCCAACGTCGAGCCCGGGGGGCACGTGGGAACTGAGCTGAAACCCTGGTCGGCCATGACCACCACCGGGACTGGGGCGGGGACGACCATCGGGACCGGTGCGGCGTCCGGAACACGGAAACGTGCGGTCATCTTCGATCTCGACGGGGTGCTGGTCGACAGCTTCGGAGTGATGCGGCAGGCGTTCACGATCGCCTACGCCGAGGTCGTGGGTCCCGGCGAGCCCCCGTTCGAGGAGTACAACCGGCACCTGGGACGGTACTTCCCGGACATCATGCGGATTATGAATTTGCCGCTGGAGATGGAGGAGCCGTTCGTCCGCGAGAGCTATCGGCTGGCCCACCAGGTGGTGCTCTTCGAAGGGGTCGCCGCGCTGCTGCGGAGCCTGCACGAGCGCGGCCTCGGGCTCGCGGTCGCCACCGGCAAGGCGGGTCCACGGGCCCGGCACCTGCTGGGTGAGCTCGACATTCTGCCGATCTTCGATTATGTCATCGGCTCTGATGAGATCGCCCGTCCCAAGACGGCGCCGGACATCGTGAACCGGGCACTTGAGCTGTTGGGCGTGGCGCCGAATGAGGCGATGATGATCGGGGACGCGGTCGCCGACCTGGAGAGCGCGCGTGCGGCCGGCGTGATGGCGGTGGCCGCGCTGTGGGGCGAGGCGGACGGCGCCGAGCTGGTCGCGGCCGGGCCGGACGCGGTGCTGCGCCGGCCCGCGGAGTTGCTGTCCCTTCTCCGGCCGCACCCGGTCGAACCCGCCGGCACCGCCGGTGTCCCCGCAGCTCAGGCCAGCCGGCCGATCCTCGCCGGCGACTGAGCCGCCAGGAGCGCTCCGAACAGGGAGGACAGGCCGCCCAGCAACGCTGGGCGGACGGGCGCGGGCGGATGTCCCGGGCGGGCAAGGGTCTGGGCGTGCTCGGCGACCGCCCGCGGAAATCCAGGCAGGCCGGCCGCGAACCCGCCGCCGACCACCGCCATTGCGGGATGCAGCAGTTCGGTCAGCCCGACGACGGCCGTGGCGATCGCCGCGGCACTCTCGCCCACCGTCCGCACCGCCCAGGCGTCGGCCGCGAGCCAGGCTGCGCGCAGTTCGGCGAAGGTCACCTCCGCACCACGCCGCTGGGTGGCCCGGCGCAGGGTGGCCGGCCCGGACGCGGTTGCCTGCACACATCCGCGGCGGCCGCAGTCGCAGCTGGGCCCGTCGGACGAGATGATCAGATGTCCGATCTCGCTGGAGCCGCGACCGGGCCCCGGGCAGGACCGGCCGCCGAGCACGATCCCGCCGCCGACGCCCGTCCCGACTCCCAGGTAGACCACGTTCTCACAGCCGGCCGCGTCCGCCTCTGCGAGCGCGGCCAGATCGCCGTCGTCGCCGCAGACCACGGTGCTGCCCGGCAGCAGATCCCGCAGCGCGGCGCCGAGGTCGAGCCCGGTCCAGGCCGGCCGGCCCGGCCATGTTGTGACCCGGCCGGCGGCGTCGATGGTCGCGGGCATCGCCACGCCGACGGCGTCAACCCGACCGCCCCATCGGGCGGTCAGCGCGGCAACGTGTGCGGCGAGATCGTCGATGTCCTGGGTGGCGGTCGCCGACGGCGACCACTGGAAGGTTGTCTCCACCGGCCTGACGGGACCCTCCGGTCCGCTCGGCCTGCTCGGGCCGATCTGCTCGTCGCCTCCCATCGGGTTCGCCCCGGCCTGTGCCGTCCCGGCCTGTGCGGCCTCGGCCTGTGCGGCCCCGGCCTGTGCGGCCTCGGCCTGTGCGGCCCCGGCCTGTGCGGCCTCGATGCGCAGCGCGACCTTGGTGCCGCCCACGTCGATACCCAGACAGCCGGTTGGGGATGGTGCACGCATGAGCCCTCGCAGGTCGTCAGGCGGGTGCCGCCGGGACGAGATCGAAGAATGAGCGGTAGAAGCCGATCTGGTGGGCGAGCATGTGGATGCCCGGATGGGTCGGCAGGCCGAGTGCGGCCGCGGCCCGCAGTAGGCGGGTGTCGGGCGGTTTCATGATGATGTCCGCCACGACGCAGCCCGCCGCGAGCCCATCCGGCGGGAAGGGGAGCGGATCGTTCGGACGCAGGCCGAGCGGCGTGGCGTTCACCGCGAGATCGACATCGTGCAGCAGGGGTGTCGCGACGCCGACGGCGCGGCCCGGCCAGTGCTCGTCGAGGCGGGCGAGCAGGCCGTCGCGCTTCTCCCGATCCGGATCGTAGATCGACAGCCGTGTGCTGCCGGCGTCGAGCAGCGCGGCCGCGATGGCGCTGCCGGCGCCGCCCGCGCCCAGTAGCGAGACCCGCGTTCCGGCCACCGGACGTCCGGCGGCCGTCAGCCCCCGGACGAATCCCGCTCCGTCGAAGTTGTCGGCCTGCCAGCGCCCGGACGGGCCGCGGCGCAGTGCGTTGGCGCTCCCGCTGATCGCGGCCGCCGGACTGCGTTCGTCGGCGAGGGCGCAGGCGGCGGCCTTGTGCGGAATCGTGATCAGGATGCCGTCCAGGTTCTCGATGCGCCGGAGTCCATCGAGCACGGCGGGGAAGTCCGCCGGCCGGGCGTGCACCGGTACGAGGACGGCGTCAAGCCCGAGTTCGTCGAACAGCGGATTGAGCAACGACGGCGCCTGTACCTGTTCGACGGGATCCCCGACGACGGCGAACAGGCGGGTGGCGCCCGTGATAGCACACGCGGCCGGTGGCACGGGCGTCAGGCCAGCGGCCCGCGCGGCATGTCGCCGAGCGTCTTCATGACCGGGTTCTCCGGAATGTCGCCCACCAGTTGTGGGCCGTCCGCACCGTCGAGCACGAAGGTGAGGCCGGTGTTCGTCGACTTCTTGTCCAGACGCATCACGGCGACGAGCTCGGCGGCGTCCGCCTCGGTGGGCAGGGCCGTCGGCAGCCCGTAGCCGCGGACCACGTCCAGGTGCTCGCGGACCCGATCGTCCCCGATCCGGCCGAGCTCCCCGGCGAGACGGCCGGCGAACACGGTGCCGATCGCCACCGCCTCACCGTGGCGCAGCGCGAAGTCGGTGACGCGCTCCAGGGCATGTCCCAGGGTGTGGCCGTAGTTGAGGATGTGGCGCAGGCTTGAGTCCCGTTCGTCCCGGGCGACGACGGCGGCCTTGAGCGCCACGCTGGCGGTGATCTGCTCCGTCACCGGCAGACCGCGCAGGTCCCCGGTGCCGATGAAGTGGGCCCGCGCGATCTCGCCGTAGCCGTTGATCCACTCCCGCCGGGGCAGGGTCCGCAGGTGGTCGGTGTCGCAGAGGACGGCGCTGGGTTGCCAGTAGACACCGAGGAGGTTCTTGCCGGCGGGCAGGTTCACCGCCGTCTTCCCGCCGACGCTCGCGTCCACCTGGGCGAGCAGGGATGTCGGGAGGTGTACCACCGCCACGCCGCGGTGGTACAGCGCCGCGGCGAGCCCGACGACGTCCGTGGTGGTCCCCCCGCCGCAGGAGATGACGACGTCCGACCGGGTCAGCCCGAAAGCCGCGAACCGGCCGCAGAGCGCCTCGACGTTCGACAGGTTCTTGTCCGCCTCGCCGTCCCGTGCGGCCAGCCGCAGTACCGGCACGCCCGGGTCGGGGACCGCGTCCTGCGGCCGCGCCGAGACGATGACGGCCCGCCGGGCGCCGATCCGCGCGACGATGTCGGGCAGGATTCGGCGGACCCCGGGACCGATATCGATCGGATAGCTGCGTGAGCCGAGGTCCACCGAGACCCGTCGATGATCGGCGGTGATCTGCTCGATCGGACTCGTCCGCTGTGCTGTGAGCATGCCCGTCACGGTGTGCCTTCCGGATCCGCGGTCGCGTGCTGGCACCTGCCTGGTGCCTTGCGGTGGTTCTGCACGGGGCCGCCCCGGCAATTCTGCCGTGCCCGGCAGTCGCCCCCTTCCGCCGGGTTGGGTGTGAGCCATCGCACTTCCTCCTTCCGTTCGTCTTCGTCGCTCCCGCGCGCCACCGAACGCCCCGCGTGGGTCGGTGCCCCCGCGTGGATCCGCACCCCGCACGAATTGGTGCATGGTGCACGCAGAGTAGGGTCGTGTGGTGGGTTCAGACGACGGCGCGAGGCTCGCGACAGCGCTCGGACTTCTCCTCACCCGGCCGAACCGGACGCGTCTGTTCGGGGAGTTGCTCTCCTCGGCGGACGTCGGACTCGACGAGGCTGTCTACCCCGTGCTCAACGGTCTGGCCCGTACGGGCCAGACCACGGCGCGCAAGCTGAGCATGGAGATCGGCATCGACCGTTCGGTGGTGAGCCGGCACAGTGATCGTCTCGAGGCGCTCGGGTTGCTGCGCCGTTCGGCCGATCCCGATGACGCCCGCGCGGTCCGCCTGACGCTCACCGACGAGGGCCGGGCCGCCATCGATCGCTCTCGGCGTCGGCTGGCCGACGTCTTCCAGCGCACGCTCGACGACTGGCCCGCCGAGGACGCGCGTGCCTTCGTCGCCGGCATGGAACGCTTTGTCGCGGAGCATCTTGCCGGTCGGGGCCGGTGACCAGGCCGAATCAGGGCAGCGGACGGGGGAAGATTGCAACCTTCGTCGCCATCGCGACGACGCTCATCGGCGTGATCATCGGGATTGCCGTTCACGGCTCCTGACGGCTCGGCCTTTTCTGGTTCGAGGAACGGGTGACGAGTGTTGTCAACGAGTGTCGTCAATGCTTCATCTCTCGACGCCGGCGGTTTGGAGATTCTCGCCTTACGCTGGCCGCTAGCGACGGGGGAGACGCGCACGGCGACATAGCGGCGCCCGCGGAACATCGGGAGGCCCGTACCTGCAGGGAGGCCGCCCGGCTCGGGGGGTGCCGGGCGGCCTCGATTGATGATGACATTTGGATGGCTGTCAGGACAAGCCCGCGAGGACGGCAGGTTTCGGACAATGATCACCAGCAGTCCTGTCCGGCATCCCCGGGGACGAGTTCGATCAGTAGTCCGGAACCCGCGTCGAGATAGGCCCGTCGGGGGTTCCGAGCGTCCGGCCGGAGTTGCTCGACCAGGCATCCCGCGGCGACCGCCCGGTGCAGGCACGCCGGCAGGTCGTCGACCTCGTAGCCGATGGAGAACAACCCCTCGCCGCGTTGGTCGAGAATTTCCCGCCCTGTCCACGGCCGGTCGCCGGGTTCCACCAGCTCGACCAGGCTGCTGCCGAAGCGGCCGAACGCGATCCGGACGTCCTCGATCATGATCGGTCGATCGTGCCAGACGGCGGGGCCAGAGACGACCCGCGACTCCCACGCATCGACCCCGAGGGAGACGGCATACCGTTCCCGGGCAGCGTCGAGGTCCGCGACGAGGATGCCGAGATGGTGGAACGTCAGCTCGCCCAGCATCTCCTCGATGACCCGTGCCGCCAGCAGGGCGCAGGCCGGTGAATGGGGCGTGGTGCGGACGGACGACGACGCTGGATCCGGCGTCGTCCGGATCCAGTCCTCCCGATTCTGGATGATTGTCTCCACCACCGCGGCTCCCTCCATGCCCCTGGCCCAGGCAGAGGGCGAGGGCGCCGATCGTATCGCCGTCCTCCGTCCTCCCTGCTCTCGCCGTTCTGCGGGCTGTTCTCGCCGTTCCGCGGGTGCCGTCGATCAGGACGATCCCGTCGCGGATGGAGGCGGGATGGCCCCGACCCTCAGCGGCCCGACCTTTAGAGGGTTGCCGGAGTGGGCACCCCACCCGTGCGGGTGAGCAGATCGTCGAGGTCGTACTCGTACCAGCGGCGGAGCGGCTCGGGGGAACTCGTGCGCCCCCACTCGTACATGTGGCGCTGGGCTTCGAAGGAGCCGTCGTGCCAGCGGCGCAGCACATCGCCCAGCCGGAGCGGAGCGGGGAGGAAGTCGGCGCCGCCCAGCAGAGTGGCGAGCCGTTCGACGGCGGCGGCTGGGGCCAGCCGGCCGGCCTCGACCTCGTCCATCACGGCGCTGAGCGAGTCGAAGAAGGGCTGGAACTCCGGCAGATCGGGGCAGAAAGTGCCCAGATGTGGCGCGTCGAGCAGGCGGTCGAACAGCGCCGGATCGCCCTTTTTCAGATAGCCGAAGTAGGTTCCGACGATCCGGGAGATGCCCATGTTCCAGCCCAGGAACCACACCTTCGACCACGCCCGCCACAGGTCGAAGTCGCGGAACGAGACGTAGGAGCCGTGTACGAGTTTGTCATTGACGTCCAGGATCGTCTGGTTGAGCGTGTCGATGTGGCCGAAGCGTTCCGCCGAGAAGTCGTCGTCGGCGAGGGCCTCTATCAGGGTTGGTGCGAGGGCGTAGATGACCTGCATGGTGTTGGCCATGCCACGGGAGAACAGCGCGTCGATCGCCCCGGCTGCGTGGGACATCATCGCCCAGCGGTCACCGACCGTCCGCGAGCTGGAGTACTGGGTGCGACCGGTGGAGATCCAGTCCCAGGCGGGCCGGGCACCGGCGAACTGGCGCGCGATACTGGGGAACCGCTCAAGATAAGCGTTCCATTCCTGCTCGGCGGGTACCGAGGGATCCCTGGGGAAGCGTCGCGAGTCGAGGTTGAGCCCGACGCTGCACAGTGGGTTGGTGGCCCGCTGGTGATTGTCGAACGGGATCACCCACAGCCACCCGCCGTCGAACAGATGGTGCAGGGTGCCTTGGTGCCACAGCGACGGCTGCCCGCTCGGGAGGGTCACCTCGTCGAAGGGGGTGACCCCCACCATGTGGGTGAACAGGGTGCGGGAGTTCGTCCGGAACCGGCAGGGATCCTCTCGCAGGGCGAACTGGTTCGCCAACACGGAGTTGCGTCCTGAGGCGTCGACGACGTAGCGAACGCGGATCCGTTCGCCGGCCCCTGTCGTCAGCGTCGCGACGTCGTCGGCGAAGTCGACTTTTTCCACCATCGTGCGTTGCCGTGGTTCGGCTCCGTAACGGACGGCCGTATAGAAGAGGTAAGCATCGATGTCCTGGCGGTGCATGTGCATTTCCGGGCCGTTCGGAAACTCCGAGACGCTGCACTGAGTGACCTCTTCGGGGTTCTGGAGCGCACCCTCGTGGTGGTAGACGAATCCGAAGTTGCGCTTCACTCCGCAGGCCGAGGTGACGTGGGAGCGGACGCCCTCGAAGCTGCTCACATGGCCGAGCTCGGGGACGTCGAACCGCTGGGCGAGCAACTTCAGCAGATAGGTCGTCTCACCGATGGTCGACTCCCCGAGCGCGAAACGTGGATGCGTGCCACTGTCAATCAGAACCACGCGGTGACCGTGTCGGGCGAGGATATTGAGCC
>NZ_CDXDOS010000125.1:0-9479 GCF_978021245.1 Frankia sp. CoBUL1 | reverse complement strand
GACCGTTTGACCCCGCCAACCCATTTCGTTCCGTGTGAGCATTTCTACCTGCTCCGCGAACCGCACATCATCAAGATCTCGGAGCATTTCCGGGCCGAGATCGACCGGGTGGTCGCCGGGCTGGCGAAGACAGGCTGACTGCGACGGACTGAGCACTCCGTTCGCCTAGCGGCGGTCGGCTGCGTAGGTCACCCTGACGTCGGTAAAGCCCAGCGCGCCGAGTAGACCGCGCAGCATGGCGGTGGTGTTCTTCCTGCCCAGGTCGAGCACCTGACCGTCCGTCTTCGCCGCGTCGGTCATCCGCGCCGACGCGGTCCGGTAGAGCTCCTGGTCGGTGCCGACCCCACCGAACAACCCGCCGACGCGGTTCAGCGCGCCGCGCTGGCGGGCCACCACGTAGCTGTGGTCGAGATCCAGCTCGGGCCTGGACAGCGTCGGGTTCGGCAACTCGATGGTGACCACACGACGGTCCGGGGAGACGGTGACCGCGTCCTTGCCGAGCGCACCAAAATTGATCACCGAGTCGACGGTACCGACCCCGACGAACAGGGTGCGCTCGCCGCGCAGCGCATCAGGGATCCACTTGCTGTCCTTCTCGAGGTCGACCACCACCTCGAAGTGGGCGCTGGCGGCGTGATAGTCGCTCAGCTCTTCCAGGGAACGCAGCACCGCCGGGGAACTGCGGTCGACCGTCCTCTCCTCGAACGGGTTCGGCAGGCTCGGCCGCCATCCCGCCACCAGGGCGATGCCGGCGAGGACGAGCACGATGACAGCGACGACGGCGATCAACCGCAGTGGGCTGAGTCGGGACGACGGAGACCGCAGAGATCGCGGAGACCGGGTCGAGCGGGTGGGCCGGTCCAGGCCGGACTCGTCGTTCATGGGCGTCTTCTACCCGAAATGGCCGGCAACCACGCCGATGTCGGCGCTATGACTCTCCGGGCGCGATCGTGGAGCCACGCTGGGCGGTACGGGCGAGGATGATCGCCGTACGGTCGTCGCCCTGCCGCCCGGGCGCGTACCGGCGAACCGCGTCGAAGGCGTCGTCGAGCAGCGCCACCGGCGTGCGCGTGGGATCGCGCAGGATCTCGGCGATCAGCCGGTGCAGCCCGAACTGCCGCCCGGCCTCGTCACGCGCCTCCACCAGTCCGTCGGTGTAGGCGAAGAGCACGTCGCCCGGTTCGAGCCGCAGCGTCTGGATTCCCCACGCCCCGGGCTCCGCGAGCAGGCTCGACATCAACGGGCCCGTCGGAGGCAGCCGAACGACCTGCGCCGTTTCCAGCCGGGAACCGACGATGGAACCGGCTCCCGGCACCCGACCGGACCCGGGGCCGGCACCGTTCGCCCCATTCCCCGGCCCGCAGGCCGATCCAACAGCCTGCGCAGATCCAACAGCCTGCGCAGATCCAACAGCCTGCGCAGATCCAACAGCCTGCGCAGATCCAACAGCCTGCGCAGATCCAACAGCCTGCGCAGATCCAACAGCCTGCGCAGATCCAACAGCAGCCGCCATGATGGATCCGCCCGCCCCGTCACCGGGGCCGCATCCCGGCCGGGCGGGATCGCGGGGTCCGACCAGGTGAGCGGTCGGAGCGGGTATCTGCGGTGAGGATGCCTCACCGGGAAGCACCGCGTCCGCAGGTACCTTGCCTGCGGGCAGCTCACCCACCCACACCTCGCCCACGGGCGACTCGCCCGCCGACGCCATGTTCCCGGGGTTCCCGGGCACCGCCCGGCGCAGCAGTAGCACGTCGGGATGACCGGCGTTGACGTAGTACAGGTCCCCGGTCCGCGGGTCGACGACGGCAATGATCGCGGTCGCGAACATCTCTTCGATCTCGCCGAGGTTGTCCACCGTCCACTCCAGGGCCCGACCGGGATCGATCTCCGTCGACAGAGCCGCGTCGAGCAGTTGCTTGAGCCGCAACGCGAAGACCCCGGCCGCGGCTCCATGACCGGAGACGTCACCGACCACGACGGCGACCCGCCCGTCGGGCAGCTCGAAGGCGTCGTACCAGTCCCCGGCAAGTTCGCCCTCGGCCGGATCGACCCGGCCGTGCAGGACCAGGCCGCGGGCCCGCAGGAGCGAGGGCGTGAGCGCGTCCCGCAATGCGATCACGGCGGGTCCCTGCTGGGCCAGGGCTTCCCACGACCGCTCGTTCTGGCGGACAAGCCGCACCAGCTGGGCGCGCATCGTCTCGACGTCGGCGGCCAGCTCCACGATCTCCTTGGGGCCGACGGAGGGGATCCGGGTGTCGTAGCGACCGGCGGCCACCGCGTTGACGGATCGCTGCAACGCTCCGATCGGGCGGAGCAGCCATCGCCGCGAGATGATCATAATGGTTAGCAGGAAGCCGAGGATGACGAACATCGCGCTGGCCAGCGAGCTCAGCAGCAGCACGGAGGCACTCTCCACCCGCCCGGACGCCTCGACCTGCTCGCGGTCGATCGCCGCGGCGAGCTCCGCGACCTCGCGGCGCAGCAGGTCGAAGTCCTGGCGCGCTTTGGTGCGCACGATATCCTGGGCGGCGGCGGTGTCTCCTCTCGCCATCGCGGCCAGTTTCGGCTGGACAACCTCGCGACGCCAGTCCCGGTACGCCCAGCCGACTTCCCCGTGCTGTGCGCGCAGCGCGGGGAAGTCGGCCAGCAATGCGTCCAGCCGTGCCGTCAGGACCGGGATGGACCTGGCGGACTCCTTGTAGGGGACCAGGAAACCCCGGTCCCGGGTGATGATGTAGCCACGCAGAGCATTCTCCTGGTCGACAAAGTCGGCCAGGAGCATCGCGGTGGTGGTCGCAGCCGGGTCCAGATGCCTGCTCCGCTCCGTCGCGGCATGACGTGACCGCAGGGCGGAGACCACGGCCAACACCAGCATCACAATGATCGAGATGCTGGCGAGCAGCGTCAGCACCCGGATGCCACGCCGAAGGCCAGCCGTCTCACCCATGTGAAGATTGTCGTCCAGCCGTCGGGCGCCGGTTGTGTCGGGTGACGTGTGGGGTCCCCCGGGGGGCTCGTACGACAGCTACCCCATCTCGCGGCTGGAACGATGAGCGCCGCACTGACTGTGCCGCGCCGGATGATCGCAAACCTCGGCGACGACGCGGACCTGCCCTGGCCCCGGACTTTCGCCAATGATCGTTTGATGACATGTCGGAAATGAGCGAAAATGACGATACGTCGTCACTCTTTCGGACGAGGCGGAAACCTCCGGGTTCCCACGGCACCGAGCGCTCCGGAGTGCCGGGAGCTGGAACGGTGCCCGTGGTCCACTCGTTAGGCCTGCTGAGCTCGGCGGATCCCGAGCCGGGGACTGGCCCGGCCGCTGCGGTGCCCGGTGCCGACGGCGCCCAGTGCGTACCGCCGGTCGGCGCGGGAGTTCGATCAGCCTCCGTGCTGGTGCCGACCCCGCCAGCGGCCGCGCATGTGGTCGACCACGACGGCCTCCGCGGGCACGACTCCCATGGAGCACGGTGGATGACGGAGTCACGGTGGAGGGTAACGGATCGACCGATCTCGGGAGTTGAACGCATGATCTGGGAGGCTGTCAGACGATGACTTCGGGTTCGGTCACCGAACCGACGCACGCATCGAACGTGGCTGGCCGCCCCCGCGGCGCGGCGCGGCCCCCGCGGCTGGCCGGGCGATCGCCCGAGGGCCCGACCGAGGCGGCAATCTGGACCCGCGGGCTCGGCAAGCGGTACGGCGATCGGGTGGCGGTGGACCATCTCGACCTCCAGGTGCCGCGCGGGACGCTGTCCGGTTTCGTCGGCCCGAACGGGGCCGGGAAGTCCAGCACGCTACGCATGCTGCTGGGGTTGATCCGCCCCACGGCGGGCCAGGGGTACGTGCTGGGCGCGTCGATCTCCCATCCGGCCCGCTACCTGGGCCGGGTCGGGGCGATGATCGAGGGCCCGACGTTCCATCCCGGGCTGTCCGGCCGGCGCAATCTGGACCAGCTCGCCCTGCTGCGTGGGATCGGCGGGCGGCGCCGCGCCGATCGCGCGCGGCGGGTCGGGGAAGTCCTCGCACAGGTGGGCCTGACCGAGCGAGCCGACGACCGGTTCACCGCCTACTCCCTCGGGATGAAGCAGCGCCTGGGCATCGCCGCCGCTCTGCTGCCCGATCCCAACCTGCTCATCCTGGACGAGCCGACGAACGGCCTCGACCCGGCAGGCATCCGGGAGATCCGCGCGCTGCTGGGTCAGCTGGCCAGCAGCGGCATGACGGTCTTCATGTCGAGCCATCTACTGACCGAGGTCGAGCAGATCTGCGATCATCTGGTGATGATCAATGGCGGGCGGATGCTGTTCCAGGGGCACGTCACCGACCTGCTCTCCGCCGAGGATCCCCGGATCCTCATGGTGCCCGAGCGGGACGACGACGCCCGCCGCCTGGCCGGGCTCCTCGGTGAGACCGGCCTTCGGGTCGAGATCGACCTCTGCCCCGGGCCGTCGTGCGACGCGGGAGTCGGCGAACGCCATCCGGTGGTGACCGCCCACGCCCGCGAGGGAGTGGCCGCGGACCTCAACCGACTGGCGATGCGCGCCGGCATCACCCTGCGCTCGCTGCGCACCCATCGGCCGAACCTGGAGGAGACCTTCCTGCGCGTCACCGGCGAAATCGACGGCGACCTCGTCCGTTTCGGGCACACCCCGGACGGCAGTGTGCCCGCCGTGGGAGCCGGGCTCGACCCGGCCCAGAGCCGTGGAGGTGCCACATGATCACGGCTTTCCGCGCCGAATGGGTGCCGCTGTTGCGGACCCGGTTCCTGCTCGGGACGCTGGGGGCGGTCATCGCCTCGGCCCTGCTCGGCACCGTTCTGACCTTCGTCTCGGTGGGGCACAACGACTTCGATGGCGACCCCGTCACGGCCAGCGGGCTGTCCGCCGCGAACGGCGTCGCGCAGGGGGTGCAGGCGGTCAGCATCCTGCTCGGCGTGGTGGCCCTGTCCGTCGTCGCCGCGTCGCTCGCAGGCGACCATGCGCACGGGGCCCTGCGCAACCAGCTCGTCGCCCAGCCGCACCGGCTCCGGCTTCTCGCCGGCAAACTGCTGGCTCTGGCGGCATTCGTGGTCCTCGTCATCGCCGTGGCGACCGTGGTCTCGGTCGCGCTGTCCTTCGCGCTCGCGCCGCTGAAGGGGGTGTCGACGGCCGCCTGGAGCAGCGCGGCGGGGCTGGCCGAACTGAGCAAGAGCTTTGTCAACCTGTGCGCCGGATCGCTCGGTTACGCCGCGCTCGGCGCCCTGGCCGCGATCGTCTTCCGCGCGCCTGCCGCGGCGATCGCGGTCGCGGTCGCCTACGCGCTGCCGGTGGAGATGCTGGTCACGCGCATCTACGGTCCCGCCCGGGCCTGGCTGCCGGTGCAGCTGATGGAGGCGATCGCCACCGGTGGCTTCGCCGTCGCCACGCCCTACGCCGACGCGCTGCTGCGCGGGCTGGTCTACTGCACCGCGATGGTGCTGGTCGCCGTCGTCCTCTTCTGGCGCCGGGACATGACCTCATAAGGAAACGTTATAAGGGAGCGTTATAAAGGAAGATTGCGTCAGGGAGCCCAGCGCAGGTGCTGGGTCCGTTCCGGGTCGAGCTGTTCGGCCCGGGGAAGCCAGCGCAGCGGCTGGGTCGGCTCGGAGTCCGCCGTGCCGGCCGCTGTGGTCAGGGGCCCGGCCGCGGGCCGGCCGGTGCCGCGGCGGCCGTCGACCGGGAATTTCCCGTTGAAGATCTTGCGGAGGAAGGGTGACCGCAAGATGACGAAATGGTGGATGGCCAGGGTCACGCCGAAGGTGAGGGCGGTGACCAGGAGCATCTGCGGCCAGCGGAGGCTCGGGTCCAGCGAGAGCAGCGTCGCGATGGCGTAGATCCAGAAATAGTGGAAGAGGTAGACCGTGTAGGAGGCGTCGGAGAGGTAGCGGACGGCGGGCCGCGGGCCGGGGACGAGCCGGCTGGCAAGGGCGAAGAGCGTGGCGGTGATCGCGATGGTGAAGAGGGTCCTGCTGAGCACCAGACCGGTGGATGAGGTCAGCACTCCACCCCAGTCCTGATTGGCCGCCAGCAGCAGGACGCCGGCCACGGCGAGCAGGATCGGCGCGGGCCGCTGAAAGGACGGCAGGATTCGCCGCCGATCCAGGTAGAGGAGCACGCCGAGGAGGAAGAACGGCAGGAAGTCCAGCGTCTCCTCGACCGGGAGGTCGAGGGGATCGGAACCGATGACGGGAGTCACCGCGGCCCGGTACCCGCCGCGGATGAGGATGGTGGTCACGATGACGAGTGAAATGATCGTGGCCATGACGCGCAGCCGACCGGTGGTGGCCCGCCGGTAGAGGGAGCTGGCCACAAGGCGGGATATGACGCTCACGGCCGCCGGGGTGCACAGCGCGTAGGCGAGCAGCACCATGAGGAACCACAGCTGCAGAGGCCAGCGCAGCTCGCCCACCGGCTCGGGGACGATGTTTCCACGCAGGAAGTCCAGGAACGAGACGTCCGGGTTGTGGAAGTTGTAGCTCAACCAGAGCGCGGTGGGATTGAACAGGACCAGGGTGCACAGGAATGGGATTCCCACGCTGGCGAGCCTGCGATGCACGGTGCGCGACGGCCCATACTTCCCGACGAGCATCGCGGAGAGGAACCCGGAGATCAGGAAGAAGTCCGCCATCCGGAAGAGGCCGGAGGCGTGGGCGATCCCGTGGAAGAACGGGTCGTCACCGAGCGTCGAGGCATGCACGAAGACGCCGCCCAGCATGAAGACGGCGCGCAACGCGTCCAGGTGGTGGTAGTGCCCGCCCGGAGCGGACGGCGCCGCCTTTCGCCCCACGATTCCTCCACCAAGGCTGCCGGACCGCTCCGAGCCCCTACGGGCAACGCCCTCCGGTGAAGACGTGGCAGGCGTACATCGTACGTATCATGAATGATACGAAACGAGAGGATTGCCCCGAGCTCCCAGGGACCCCGAACTCCCGAAGCTCAGTGCCCGAACACGTCGGAGTCGAGGGCGTCCGCCTCCCCCGCGGCGCCCCGGTCCAGTCCGGAGATCGCGGCAATCTCCTCAGCGGAAAGCGTGAAGTCGAAGACGTCGATGTTCTCTGCCAGGCGCCTGGGGCTGGCCGACTTCGGCACCACCACGATGCCCAGCTCGATGTGCCAGCGCAGGGCGACCTGCGCGGGGGTGCGCTCGTGCGCGGCGGCGATCCGCGTGATCACCGGTTCGTCGAGCAGCCCGGTGCCGGCGCCCAGCGGGCTCCACGCTTCCGTCACGATCCCCTGCTCCGCGTGGTAGGCGCGGATCGCGGACCGGCCGAGTCGGGGATCGAGCTGGATCTGGTTCACGTCCGGCACGACACCGGTCTGGGCCAGCAGCCGGTCGAGGTGGGTCGTCTTGAAGTTCGACACCCCGATCGCGCGCACCTGGCCGTCCTTCAACAGCTCGACGAGCCCCTTCCAGGCCTCGACGTACCGATCCCGCCACGGGTTCGGCCAGTGGATGAGGAGCAGATCGAGGTAGTCCAGCCCCATCCGGCGGGCGCTCTCCACGGCGGCCCTGCGCACGCCGCGGACGCTGTGCGAGCGTTTGTTGAACTTCGTGGTGACGAACAGCTCCTCGCGGGGCACGCCGGCGGCGCGTAGTCCGGCGCCCACTCCCTTCTCGTTGCCGTAGTTGTGCGCGGTGTCGATCAATCGGTAGCCCAGCCCGAGCGCCTGTTCCACCACCCCCTGGACCTCCCGGTCGTTCAGCGGCCAGGTTCCGAGCCCGAGCCTGGGCATCCGGGCACCGTGCGCGAGCGGGACGGTGGGGACAGGCGAAAGCACCACGGGCGTAGGACCTCTCTGGTACGAAGATCTGGTACGAAGAGATGCCGGGCACCCGACGGGATCCGCGCTCCGGCCGGCCTTCGAGCATCCGGGCGACACGGCCGCGATGGATGTGGTACCCACGTCGGCGAGCGAGACCCGGGGAAACGGGTCCGAAGACCCGGAGGGCAGACTGCCAACATGAGCACCGCCAGGGACGACAGACTCGCGGTACGACTACCCGAGGATGAAGCCGAGATCATCCGCTCGGCCGCGGAGGGTGAGGGCCTGTCCCTTGAGGACTTCGCCGTCGAGGCCATGAAGCGATACGCGCGAGAGGTTCTCGCCGACCGCCGCCTGTTCCGCGTCCCGGATGCCGACTGGAGCAAGCTCGAGGCGCTGCTCGACGCGCCGCCGCCGCACTCCCCCCGGCTGCGCCGGCTCCTCGACAAGGAACCGGGCTCGGAGCAGCAGGAGTAGCCGGAGCACCCCGCCACCTCTGCCCGCCTCCCGATCGGCCGACCAGTCGACCGGCGATCCCGACGCGGTCCGACGCGGCCCCAAGAAAGGATCCTACGCAGTGCCCCTCGCCAAGCCCGCGGCCCTGTCCGAGGGCCCGGACCGGCTCACCTTCAACAGCGGTGACGACCTGCTCGACGGCTGGCTGCGCCACCACGCCCTCGAACACCAGCAGGACCGGACGACAAACACGTTCGTGATCGTCGACGGTACCCGGATCACCAGCTACTACTGCCTGGCCACCGCGGCCCTGGAACGGATCCCCGGTTCACGCCGGTGGTCGCGCCGGTCCACCGAACCCGTTCCGGCGATGTTCGTGGGACGGCTCGCGGTCGATGTCCGGTACCAGGGCCGCGGGCTCGGCGCCCAACTCGTCCGGGACGCCGTGATGCGGTCGCTGACCGTCCATCGCATGGTCGGAGTGCCGCTCCTGCTCGCCCACGCGATACGGCAACCCGGCCGGGCGTTCTACCGCCATCTCGGCTTCCTCGGCACCCGCGTCGACCCCTACCTGCTCGCGCTGCCGCTACACGCCGCCGCCGGCGGGGGCTAAGCATCGCCGGCCGCCGCTGGCCCCCGCCGAACGCCGCTGGCCCCGCTGGCCGTCCGTCACCTACCCGTCACCGAGCAGCACATCCAGATTGACGCGCAGCAAACACTGATCGAGCTTGAACGGGGGGTACGGCCAGGGCAGGCCGTCGAGCACCAGCTGGTTCACCGGGAGCCACAGGCTGCGCCGGCGGGCGTCGACCGCGCCGCGGCGCACCCCGACATACCGGGTCGCGGGGCCCCGCAGCCTGCTCAGCCCCACGTCGATCGGCCGGTCGGTGCGGAAGGTCATCCGCGTGCCGCGCCCCGCCGGCCGCACGACCTGCACCAGGCCGTCGAGCCCGGCGAGCAGCACCGCGCCGGTGGCCGGATCGACGGTGATGCTGCGCACCAGCCCACCCCGGTCGGTGCCCGTGACCAGGTAGTCGGGGCGGTTGGCGATGCCCCAGGTGTCGACCGGCCAGTTGCTCGTGGCGGGGGCCCGGGTCACCAGGCCGCGTTCCCCATCGATCTTCGGGTGTAAGTGTTCGGTGATGTCGTGGGAGGGCTCGCCGAATGCCCGGCCGGCGTTGCCGGTCGGGTGCTGTCGGTGAGGCGAGTTAAGGCGCGGGTCCGTCGTGATCGGGG
>NZ_CDXDOS010000124.1:0-9537 GCF_978021245.1 Frankia sp. CoBUL1 | reverse complement strand
GGCTCACTGGGAGACGATTCATATGACCCTCACCGAGGTTCCGCGCTCCGCCCCCGCCGATGTTCCGCCCACCGGCGAGGCAGCGGCACAGGTCGAGAGCCCGCCGGCCAAGATCAGGGCCAAGATCAGGGCCGAGGTCAACGTCAGGGCCGGGAACGAGACCGGGAACGAGGCCCAACGGCTAGTCGGCCCCGGCCCCCGCCACGCCGCCCAGCGTGCCCTCCTCGAACGGAACCGGGCGTTGAAGCTCATCGACACCGGTCGGGCGACGACCGCGGCCGTCTGCGCGGTCCGTGACACGGGCCTGCGGGTGAACGGCAGGCCGGTCGCCGAGGTTCATCTGCTCATCGAACGCCCCGGCGCGTGGGGCAACGTGTACCCGGTGGTGCGCAGCACGGTCCTTCCCGACCTGGACGTCGACCTGAGCGAGGCGGCGACGGCTTCGTCGGGCCGCCCGCGTCGTATCCCCGTGCTGGTCGATCCGCACCGTCCGGAGAACGTGCTGTTGGGCTGGGATCTGCGGCTGGCGAGCTGACGAAGCCGTCAACGAAGCCGTCAACGAAGCGGCCGACGAAGCCTGCGGGATGGGCCGGCCAGGCGCCTCAGGGACGGTCCCGGTCAGGCGGCTGCGAGGCCCAGGTCGCGCAGCAGCTTGGCGACATGACCGGTCGCGCGGACGTTGTACTGCGCCACCTCGATCGTGCCGTCCGTGCCGATCACGAACGTCGAGCGGATCACGCCGATGGTCTTCTTCCCGTACATTGTCTTCTCGCCGAAGGCGCCGTACGCAGCGAGCACCTTCCGCTCCGGGTCGGAAAGCAGCGGGAACGTCAGGGCTTCCGCGTCGCGGAACTTCACCAGCTTGGCGGGCTTGTCGGGAGAGATCCCGAGCACGTCGATGCCGGCGTTGTCGAGCTGGGCGAGGCTGTCCCGGAAGTCGCAGGCCTGCTTCGTGCACCCCGGGGTCGACGCGGCCGGGTAGAAGTAGACGACGACCCGCCGTCCCCGGTAGGACGCCAGGGACACCTCGTTCCCCTCGGAGTCGGGCAGGGCGAAGTCGGGTGCGATGTCGCCGGGGACCAGACGGGCGGCGTTGGCGGTCTCAGTCATGGCCCGAAAAGTAGCCGTGGCCCGCGCGGGACGGCAAACCCCCCCGGCGGACAGATCCCCAACGTGGCGAGGTTCGGGGGACCTGGGCACGGTCTGTGCACCATGGACCGTGCCCAGGTCCCCCATCTGCTCAGGCTGCCCTGCTCAGGAGCCCGGTCAGGCTGCCGCGTCGACCGCCGCGCGGAAGCCCTCCGGGGTGAGCTGCTCCCCGGACAGCCGCTTGCCGTTGACGAAGACGGTCGGCGTGCCGGTGACGCCGGCCTTCGATGCGTCCTCGTCAACCTTGGCGACGTACCCGTCGTAGGTCCCCTCGTTGACCGCTTTCCGGTACGCCTGCGAGGTCAGCCCCGCTTTCGCCCCGAGCGTGATGAGCGTGTCGTTGGTGAAGCCGCCGGTGCGCTCCTCGGGCTGGTTCGCGTACAGCACATCGTGCAACTGCCGGAACCCGCCCTCGTTGGCGGCTGCCGCCGCCGCGTTCGCTGCCCGCTTCGACTCCGGCCCGATGAACGACATCATGTGGTAATCGATCTTGATTTTGCCGTCGTCAAGGAGCTTGCCGATGGTCGGCCCGGTTGTCTTCTCCAGCGTCCCGCAGATGGGGCACTGGAAATCCTCGTACAGGTCGACGGTGACCGGCGCGGACGCCTTGCCGGCGACGATGCCGTGATCGGTGCCGGTGGCGCTCGCTGGCAGGACCACCGGCTTCGACTCCTCGCGGGAGTTCTGGACGGCGAAGCCAATCACGCCGACTAGGACGAGAACGGCCAGCACCACGCCGGTGATGATGCCGCGCCGCCGTCGCCGTTCCCGCGCTGCCGCCGCGGCCCGCGCCGCCGCGGCCTTGGCCCGTCGCTCCTGTCCGCTGACCGTCTTGCCTCCACCTGCCGGGGGGGTCGCGTCGGGCCTCGCGCCGCCGCCAGGGGCCCTACCGCCGGTCGTCAACGGTGCCTTCTTCGACTTCGCAGCCATCAGCGGTACTCCCGGAAAGATCGTTCACTGGTTGGTCGAGGAGACGGTCCACCGCCAGGTAGCCGCTCGGCCGCCAGGCCAGCAGCCCGGCGGCGGCGAGCAGCAGGCTGTCGCGGATCAGCTCGGAGGTGTAGTGAGTCGGGGCGTCGGCAGTGAGATCACCCCCGGAGGAGAAGCAGCCGCAGTCAATCCGCAGCCCCCGGGCGGCGGCCGACGCGATCGCTGCGATGTAGACGGCGAACATCACCGCGGACACGAAGGCGGACAGCCGCACGGCGAGCCCCACGACGAGCAGCATCCCCAAGGCGATCTCCAGGAACGGGACGCCGTACGCGATCGGCTGCACGAGGGCATCGGGCAGGATGCGGAACGCCCGCACGGAGCGCACCATCCCGTCCGGGTCGTTGACCTTCAACAGCCCGGCGACCAGCCAGACCACGCCGAGGCCGAGGCGCAACACTGTGGAGACGGCGCGACTGGCCGGCTGCATGGGGGTGACAAGGCTGTAGGTGATCGGATTCAAGACCGTGCTTCTTCTGATCCGGACCGCTTGGCGGTCAGTGTGGGCAGGTCGTCGATGTATTCCTGGACGCTGGTCCCCGCCAGGTACAGCGCGCGGATCCTGTCATCCCGAGAGAAGACGATGACCTGGGCGCCATGGGTGACCAGAACGGAGCCGTCGGCCTGGACCTCCGGTTTCTCCAGGGGAACGCCCAAGGCCTCGGCCTCGGTACGGATCCGGTCGAACGGGCCGCGGACGCCGATGAAGGTTGCGTTGAACTGTTCAAGCCAACGGCTGAGGACCGCCCCCGTATCCCGATCAGGGTCGGTCGTCACGAAGACGACCGTCACCTGGTCACGCACGTCCGGTTTCACCTCGCCGAGTGCCGACGCGAGGTCCGCCATCGTGGTCGGGCAGACGTCCGGACAGTGGGTGTAGCCGAAGAACAGCATGGTGATCTTCCCCTGCGTGCGTGTGCGCAGGTCGAAGGGACGGCCGTCGGTGTCGGTGAGGTTGAGGGCCGGCTTGGCCAGCCGCCTGGCCGGGACGGTGCCGTGCAGGCTGCCGTCGCCGCCGTTGCCCACATCGACGATCTTCACTCCGGTGTCGGTTCCCGAGCCGGCGCAGGCGGTGAGCAGCGCCATCGAGGAAGCGACCAGGACCGTGGCAATGGTTCCGGCCAGCGCCGGACTGCGCCGCCGGGAGCGCGACGGGGGGAACTGTCCAGACGGGGAACCGTGTCGTGACGGGAACCCGTGTCGTGACGAGGATGATGGACTGGGGCCATGACGCTCCAGGGCAGGGCTGGGCAGGACGGATCGGGGCCACGGAAAACGTGTCCGCCTGACCGCGGCAGGTGCTGATGGTGGGAGTCGCCCGGGGCGATGTCCACCCGGGCCAGAGCACCGCTGGCCGTCGCGCACAACGTTCAGCGTAATGTCCCGCCGGACGGATTCCGGTGTGCAGTCGCTTCCGCCTGCGGCGCCAGCTGCGCCAGCTGCGTGGTACGGAGACCGGGACCGGACGGGGCGAGACGCCGTGCGTCAGTGCGCCCGCGTGACGTGTCGCGCCACTGGCGGTTTGGTCTCGCCGGGCGGTGATGTGTCTGGCACGATCGTTGCAGGCCGGTCGCACCCGACGGAGATGTCCGTGGCGTCCATCGACGCCGATCGACGCCGATCGACGCCAGCCGCGGGAGCGCGTCCGCCATTCGCAACGGACGAAAGGGTGACATCGGTGCCGCAGGACCCGGCCGTGATCCAGCAGCAGATCGAAGAGACCCGCGCCGAACTGGCGGAGACGATCGATTCCATCACGGAGATCGTCAGCCCGCGCCGCGTCGCCGAGCGGGCCCAGATGCAGCTGCGGGTGAAGACCGCCGAACTGCGCCACAGGTACGGTCCGGTCCTCGGGATCGGCCCGGGGCCGGCGCTTCCCGAACTGGAAGCCGGCGTCGGAGCCGATGGCGTGGCCCGGCGGGGGGACGCGGGCACGCTGACCGGGGGTGCGCTGGACGGCAGGGCGGTGCCCGGCCCCTCTGGCGGCGCCACCGTGGTCCGGGTGGTGCGCTGGGAGCGGGTCGTTCTCGTGGGTGGAGGTGTGCTGCTCCTGGTGGGTGGGATCCGTCATCGCCGTCGTCGCCGGTCGTCCCGGCGCGGGTGAGCGGCCCACCCGCCCGCCTGGGCCGCTCCCGGGCCGGTCGCGCCCCCCGCCTACAGGTCGCCGGTGCGGCGCAGCCAGGCCAGCATGAGGAACCCCGGCAGCACCGGCAGCCAGAAGCTGATCAGGCGGTAGACGAGGACCGCGGTGAACATGGACGCCGCCGTACCGCCCGCGGCCGCGAGCCCGAAGGCCAGTGCCGGTTCGATCGCGCCGATGCCGCCGGCTGTCGGCGCCGCGCCGGCTACCATCGAGCCGATGAGGTAGACTACGGCAACGGACAGCAACGTCATGCTGGTGCCGAATGCCCAGACCGTGCAGGCGAGCGCGAGGATCTGGAAGAAGCGTGTCCCTGTTTGGGACAGCAGCAGCAGCAGAGCCCGGCACGGGGAATGGGCGAGGATCTTCAGATGGGTGTCGAAGGCCCGCACCGCCGGCCGGGCCTTCGACCGGATCCGTGGATGGGCCACGGTGCCCGTCACGAGCGCGCAGACCGCCCCACAGCCGAGCACGAACGGCCCCGGCCCGAGCCCCTGGACAGTGGACCGCAGCGGGTTGGCCACGGCCGCCCCGATGCCCGAGTCGCTGAGGGTGCCGGCGACCAGGACGATGCCCCCGAGGTGCGCCACCCCGCCGGCCACCTTGATCGACGTGATGGCCGCCAGGGCCGCGGGACGCGTCATCCCGCGCCGTTCCAGGAAACGCAGATGGATCGCGATGGCCCCGAGACCCGCGGGCACGATCCGGTTTGCCGCCGCTGCCGCGACCTGCAGACCGGTCACGGTGCGTAGCTCGATCCGCAGGCCGCTGGCCGCCCGCATGGACAGGCCGTTGGCGAAGTAGAACAGGACCGAGGAAAGCGCGCAGATGACGAGCCAGTGCCAGCGGGGCGCGGGAACGCCGGCCAGCCGTGAGGCCATGTCGCCGCGGAAGCGCACGGCCAGGATGGTGAGGGGCATGGCGAGCACGCCGGCGAGCAGGACGTTGCGCCGCCGGGAGCGGGACGATCGAACCGGTCCGAGACGGAGCGCGAGCGGTTCGGCGAAGACGTGGACGTCACCGGCCGGGGATGCGACGAGCTCGCCCCTCGGTGTCGTTGCAGAGCTCGGTGTCGTTGCAGCCACGTCGTCGGAGTCGTCGCTCGGGTGGGCACCGGAGCGTCGTAGTAGCTGCCGGGTCAGCACCACCGGCGGTGGAAGCGGGGGCGCGGGCGTGGCGGCGCTCCCGGCGCTGACAGCGCCGAGCAGGACCGGAGTCTCGATGACTACCCCCGTAGGATCGACAGGCGCGGTCACGGTCGTGATGCAGAGGAGACGTACGTCACGGTACGCGGCTTGACGGTATGCGGCTTGGCTGAACAGCAGCTGAAGCAGTCTCATTGCCAACCTGGCCACCGGAAGTCGCGCGACGACGCTTCGGGAGGAATCGGTCGGCGGCCCCGGTCAGGAGCCGCAGACCGCCTCGATCGGATCCTGTTGGCGTGGCAGGTCGAACCAGACCTGCTTGCCTGACCCCCGGGTATCCGGTACCTCGACGACGCCCCACTGCATTGCCAGCGCGGCGACCAGATGCAGGCCCCGGCCCGACTCGTCGTCGTCGTGGGCGGGCTTCAGCACCGGCCACAGCGAGCTTCCGTCGTCGACCGCGATGCGGATCCGGTCGTCGCGCAGGGACAGTGTGAGGCACAGGGCGGCGCGGGCGCCGACGAAGCGCACCGCGTTCGTCACGACCTCACTGACGAGTAGCTGCGCGACCTCGACGGTCTCCGGGCGGCCCCAAGCGGCGAGCAGCTCGGTGACCAGCCGGCGGGCTCGGCTGGCGGCGCGGGGATCGGCGGGCAGGTCGAAGCGTGCGCTGAGAGCTTCGGCCACGCCTCACCTTCCGGGGGATTGTCAGTCACGGTCGTCGTTCCGGTGCGGGGGTCTGCCGCGTCGCGTTACTGCCACCATGACCGCCCCCCCAAACCTGACCCTCTGTGGTCGTCGAGCCGGGCAACGGCCACGCGACGCATCTGGATACCGCGACCGGGACGTCCGGGCGACGCGACGCGCCGAGGACGGCATCGGCGCTTCCCCCGCCGGGTGCCGGGCCGGGGTGCCGGGCCGGGGTGCCGGGCCGGGGCGGGTCGGCCTCCCCCGCTGGGACGGCCGGGCGGGTGACCGCGTCGGGGATGGCGTCAGATGACGTCGATGCCGTCCAGCACCGACTCGCGGCGAGCCATCCAGGCCCGCGTGACCTCGTCGACCGCGGTCTGGTCGATGCGGGCCGCCGCCGCCGACAGATCGCTGCGGGGGGACGGCACCATGTCCGCATCCGCATCCGCTCGCGCGGCTGTTCGCGGCATGGCAGCCCGACCGGGGTGTGACGAGTTCGGCGGGTCGATCCCAGGTTGCGCGTACCGGCTACCGGAGCCATGCGGTACACCACCGGTTCCGTCCGGGGCGCGCCCGTCGGGCGGGGTCGGGTTCCGATCGAAGGCCGGCCCGGGGTGGTCGGGACGGCCGATGGGCCGTGGGCCGGGCTGGTCCCTCGTCGGCTGCCCACCCGGTTCCGCGCGCCGCCGCGGTGCTCGGGGACGGTCTGCCCAGGCTCTCGCCCCGTTCTCCGCGGGGCGTCCCGGGGACTCGGCCGGGCCCGGCCGTCCGCGGTCGGGCTGCCCGCGGTGTGTGGATCCCGGCCGCATAGATCCCGACCGGGTGGATTCCGGCGGCGTCGGCCCCGGCTGGGGTGATGGCCGGCCCTGGCGGCGTCCGGGCCCCGGCACCGCGGGACCGGGGTCCGACGGGCCGCCTGGCCCGGTTCCGGTCATCGGGCGCGGCGTCTCGGCCCTGGCCGTGGCCATCTCGACCGGGCCGGAGATCGAGGGAGCGGGCCGGGATGACGGCACGACGACATCGTCCCGGCCTACCGACGGGTTTACGGCCGGCGGGCAGCCGTCCGCGGCGGACCGGTCCCGGTCCGTGGGGTACCCGCCCGTCGGATGCCGGTCCGAGGAGTATCCGTTGGGAGCATGTTGCCGCCGGCCGGGCAGTCGTGGCCGGGCACCGGTTGGCCGCGGAGCACCCCGCTGGGCGGGATGGGCGGCCGGGGGCGGGTAGCCCGAACGGTCGGAGTATCCGCCGGACGGCGGGTGGTCGGAGTCTGCCGGGGACCCCATGGGCAGGTGGGCAGCCGCCCCGGGCATCGGCTCGGGGAACTGTCCAGGAACCGGGACAGGCGGCCTGACCGGTGACTGCGGTGGCGGGGGTGACTGCGGTGGCGGGGGCGACTGCGGCGCGGGCGGTCTGGCCGCGGGGCGCGCCGGAGGGAACATCCTGGCCTCGTCAACCGCCCGGCTGTCCGGTGCGGCGCCCGGCGACATGCCGGTGATCGCGATGATCGACGCGCAGGGCCAGAGACGGTCGCAGCTCAGGCAGAGGTCGAACTCATTCGGCTGATGAAGGTCGATGAGGGTGATCAGCGAGTGAATATGCTCGACGATCTTCGGGCCGGCCAGGACCGGCCCACGGGCGATGATGTCGAGCTCCGAGCGCAGTCGCCCGTGATATTGCTCGACGTCAGCAAGGCGCGGATCCTCCATCACCGGCAGCATGCACCATAGCGGGCCAACGGGCACGAAGGGTGTAGCCCGTTCGGGTTTACCGTCACCGCTGACTCACGTTCCGTTTCTGACCCGCGGTGCCAGATGCCGCTGATGGTTCCCTCTCCCTTACGTGCGGTGAGGGCGGGAAGTGGGTTCGCCGGGACGGGCCGCATGGTCATGCCGAGCCGGAGTACGAGCCGGAGTCCGGACGGCGTGGCCGCGGGGAGGCGCTGATCGCAGATCAGGACCGGTCCGGCCGGACCTCGTCCGTGCGGCGGACCTGCCGCATCAGACCCTCCTGAAGCCTGGCGAACTCCTCGATGTAGGGACTTTCGACCTGCCCGGGGGCACCTCCGGGTTCCTTGCCCGGCGCGGACCGGTCGAACGGCTCGAAACCCGCGAACTGCCCGCCGGCACCCGGCGGCATGCGGTCGGGCTGGCCGTCGAACGCGGGATAGTGCCCACCCCCCGCCGCCTGGGTGCCCCGCTCGGCGGGTCCGTCGTACCCGGGTCCGTAGGAGGACGGCAGGCCGTTGCTGCTCTGCGGGACCGCACGGTCCGCGGCGTTGTCGAACGCCGGGTAGTGGGCACCGTTGGCCGAGGCCGCGCGGTCGGTGGGACCGTCGTAGGCGAACTCCGAGCCGTTGGGACTGCCGGCCCCGGGGCTGATCGAGAGCGGGGCGCCGCGCATGCTGTCGCCGGAGGTGTCCGACTGCTCCGTGGAGAGGAACCCCTCGGATGCCGGGTAGATGCGGGCCGACAGGCTGACCGACATCGGGTCACTGCCGTAGGTGATGACGTCAACCTGGTCCTCCGCGCTGATGCCGCCGCTGCGGGCGAGATCGACGAAGCGGAACAGATCGGCCCACCGTAGCCCATCGAGGTCGACGCTGATACGCAGTGCCATGATCCTGCCCCATCCCTGAGGTTCGTTACGTGCCGACGGTTACCTGGGCGCCAACGGACGATCGAGGGGTGACCGGCTCGCCCCCGTCAGCGCCAGCCCGGGCGGCGATGGGCGGCAGCTTATACCGCGTTGGGAGACCATTCCCCATCCGGGGAGGTTCGGCTGGCTCTGCTCCGATAAGGCGAAGTGGGGGTATCGCGTTCTTCGTCGCGTCCCGTCACCCGAGGGCATTCCCGGGCGGAACGTTGGCGGGGAATCAGGACGGCCGGGCGGGCCCCTCCGGTGAGGAGGTGTGGGGTGCGTGGATGCCGGCCGGGAGGCGTGGAAAGTCGCGGCCGGCGGACGTGGTCGGTCGATCGGGCGGTCGTGAAATGCCGCCTGGGGTGTCACCGGTGATTGGAAGGCGGGTAGTGTCCGACCCTGTGAACGTTGTGTCCAGCGGTGTCAACGGGGTCGGCGCGGCTGGGGTGGGCACGCAATCGGGTGTCATGCAGTCCGGCGCGCTGCCAATCAGGCTCCTGCACGACCGCGTGCTGGTCGAGCCGCGTGAGGATGCCGTGGGCCGGCGGTCGAAGGCGGGCATCGTCATCCCCCCGACCGCGCATATGGGGAAGCGCCTGTCCTGGGCGGACGTCGTCGCGGTGGGGACGGCCGTGCGGACCATCCAGGTTGGCGATCGGGTGTTGTTCGACCCCGAGGACCGGGCCGAGGTGGAGCTGCACTCGACCACCTACGTTCTGCTGCGGGAGCGGGACGTGCACGCCGTCGCGGCGGAGCGGTTGGACGACGGCCTGACGGGTCTGTATC
>NZ_CDXDOS010000123.1:0-9597 GCF_978021245.1 Frankia sp. CoBUL1 | reverse complement strand
CCCCCGATGCCAGGGGCCCCCGCATTGCGCCGAAGGCGCCATGGGGGGAAAGGCTAGTCCACCCACTGTCCCTGCGTGAAGGCGACGACCAGGGCTGCCATGATCGGCGTACCGGTACATAGATATACCGACTGTACCCAGCTCTGCCGCGCGGCGGCTCGCGCGAGCATCAGATACAACGGAAAGGCCACTAAAATTCCACGGATTCCCGATGCATAATAATTCGTGCAGGCCATTATCGCGGTCATCACGCCGAGGAAGGTCGCCTCACCCCACCGTCTCCCGGCCAGCAGGATGATGGTCAGCAGCACCCCGACGACCACCGCGAGCAGTTCCCCGCGCCAGAACCAGACGAAGGTCGACGCACCGTTGCCATCCGTGGCCGATGCCCAGGTGGCGGTCCAGCCCGACCAGGGCCAGTCGAGGCCTCGGTGCCAGCCGTCCCGCATCGCGTCCGTGTAGGAGCCCCAGCCCCCGGTGCGAATCCTGAGATAGCCCAGGTAGGCGAGGACGGGGACGGGTGGAAGCCCCAGCGACAACGCCGGCCGGGCGAACACCGGGAGGCCGGCGGAGCGTCGGCTCGCGACGTACTGCACAGCCAACGCGACCCCGAAGGGAATACCGCTGATCCTGGCGGATGCCGCCCCGGCGCCCAGCAGGCCGGCCAACCACCAGCGGCGGCGACGTGCCGCCAGCCAGGACGCCGTCGCGAACCCCAGGAAGATGCCCTCCGAATAGGCGGCGAACAGGAACACCGCGTAGGGGAAGCAGATGAGGCTGAGGACGGCGAACCGCGCCGCGGGCTTGCCGACCTCGTCCGCGGCCAACCGCCACAGCGCGGCGACCGCGACCGCACCGGCGAGGAACGACACGACCAGACCCGCGACGATCCAGTCCGGAACGACGATATGGACGATCCGCATCGCGATCGGGAGGCCGGGAAAGTCGACTTCTGTCCGGTCCGAGTAGGCGGGGGAGAGATAACCGTACCGGGCGACCTTCGTGAACAGGCCGACATCCCACCGGTCCCAGAGCGTGCGCAGGCCGGGAGCGTTTCGCGCCGGCGCCGAGGTAAGGACCCGCGCGGCGGCGAGCGCCAGCAGGGCGACCGCGACCCGGCTCCCGAACCAGATCGGCAGCGTGGCCCGGACCGGCTCCGGCAGCCGGGCCCAGGCCGCTCGGACCATCCCCGGTCCGATCGGATCATGCACCGCCGGACCCGGCCCCGTCGGCGCTGCCGGCGGCCGGGCCTCCGGCCGGCTCGCCGGTGGCCGCCGCCGTAACCCACGCCGGCCGGCCGCCGCGTACATCGGGGGCATGGTCCAGCACCCCGCCCGCAGGGTCGTCAACGGCGTCCGGATCGCCGACGGCAGCGGAGCCGACCGTGACACGCGGATCACCCGGGTACGCCATTCCGCCGGTCCGCACGATGTCGGTATGCGGATGCAGGATCTCCCGGACGACGAATCCGGCCAGGACGAGCAGCACCAGGTCGCGCAGGGCCACCGCGCCGACGAACCATCCCCGGTCGATGCCGTGACGACCCTGCGTGTCGTTGTAGATGAAGTGCATGAATCGGGTGAACAGCACCCACGCCTCACAGACCTGCCACAGCAGGAACAGCCTCCATCGGGGCCGAGCCAGTGCCGCCAGCGGTAGCAGCCAGATCGTGTACTGGGGTGAGAAGACCTTGTTGGTCAGCAGGAAGGCGACGACGAGCAGGAACAGCACCTGCGGCAGACGGGGCCGGCGCGGTGCGAACCAGGTGAGTAACCCGATGGCGACCACCGAGACCAGCAGGGCCGCCCCAGTGATGATGTTCAACGTGGAGATGGGCAGGCCGTTGTTCCGCAAGCCCTGCAGGATCATCGGGAGGGCGACGACGATCGTCACCCAGCCGGCCGCGGCCACCGCGATGACCAGCCGGCACGCATCGGGCCGATGATGGATCGCGGCCGCGGCCACCGCGACGAGGACGACGGCAGTGAGCGCGGAGACCACCAGGTGCAGTGCTCCGAACCAGGCCGGGTCGTAGCGGCCGGCAAGCCAGGTCGCGCCGAACGCCAGCGAGTCCCAGTCGGCGCCGCGGTCGGAGTTCAGGTCGAAGAACCGGGCGATGGCGTTGCGGGCCCCGTCCGAACCACCACCGACCAGGCGGATCCAGTCACCACCTCGCCAGAAGGTCGACCAGATGCTGTCGCCGACGCGGGCGTTCTCCGCGTTGAAGTAGCCGGCGGTCAGCCATAGCGGGACGACGACCACCAGCACCGTCACCGCCGCCGCGCAGACGGTCCGGGCCAGTTCGCGCAGCCTCCCAGCCCGGAGGCAGAGAAAAGTCAACCCTAGCAGGAACAGGGCCGGATAGAGCTTCGTGAGGATGCCGAGTCCGATCAGCATCCCGGCGAGCTTCGGAGCCCGCCTGGACCAGGCAAGCAGGCCGCCCGCCGCGAACGCCACCGCGATGATGTCCCAGTTCGTCAGCAGATGCAGCACGAGGGTCGGCGCCAGCGCGAACAGAGCGGCGTCCCAGATCCGCCTCGATCCGGCCGTCAGCGCGGTGCAGCACACCGCGACCGAGGCCACGATCAGGAACAGCAGGGCGGTGAGGTCGTAGAAGACGGCCGACCGCATGTCCATCGTGTAATGGTCGAAGACGCGCTCGCCGTTCTCCTCCCGGTAGACCGCCCGCGGTCCGTTCGCGAGACCGGCAGGCCAGGCGACGAGCTGCATGGTGGCGCCGATCAACGGCGGATACTCCGTCGGGTAGTCCAGATAGGGGATCTTCCCGTCGACCAGCCCCTCCTGGCTGTACAACGCGACGATGTCGGAGTAGCACAACGCCGTGTACTGGTGCTCATGCGTCCAGTTCCGGGTGTCCCGGCAACTGATCTTCTGGGTGTAGCCGAGGACCCCGGCCACGATGACCATTGCCATCAGCACCCGCAGCGGGGTCAGCCAACCACGCCGGTCGGGCACGGCCGCGTGCTCACCCGGCGGCCCACCGATGAGCTGGCTTGCCCCCGCGACGACCGGGTCCTCCCGGGCCGGGCTGACGCGGACGGGGGACGCCGGGGACATGGCCATGCCCGTCATTCTCGCCCCATGACAGCCCATGACCAGCACTGAACTCGACCTCCCGGTCAGTTGAACGGGTCGGAGAAGATCCCCGTCTGTCGAGCCGGCCGGCCCGCCTGGCCGGCATCCTGCTGCTGACCACCGCCGTTGCCGTTGCCACTGGGGTTCAGGAGATCGCCCAGGTTGACGCCGGTATCGCCGGGCTGGCTCGATGAGGCGCTCGGCGCCGGGGTGGGTGTGGGAGTCGGCTCGGGCTCGTTATCCTGCACGAGGCCACCGAAGGCCGGCGGGTCGAACTTCGACGGCGGCACCCCCGTCAGCGCGGCGTCCATGAACGCCTTCCACACCTTGGCCGGGTAGGTACCCCCGTAGACGCCCTTCTCGGCGCCGGGAATGCCCTTCAGCACATCCTGCTCGGTGCCATTGCCCCGGAACATGTTCACGCAGGACGCGAGTTCCCTGGTGTACCCGCAGAACCAGGCCGACCGGAAGTTGGTCGACGTCCCGGTCTTGCCGGCGGCCTCCCGCCCGCCGTCCAGCCGGGCCCGCTTTCCGGTGCCACTCGAATCCGTCAACACACTCTGCAGGGCGTACGTGGCGTCGCGGGCCACCGTGGCCGGGATGACCTGCTTCACATCGGGGGTACCCGAATAGATCACCTGCCCGTTGCCGTCGACCACCTTGTCGACGATGTGCGGTGTGGCCCGCACTCCGGCGCCGGCGAGGGTCGCGTAGACCGTGGTCATATCCACCGCGTGCACGTCGTCCTGGCCCAGCGTGATACCCGCTTCGTTGCGAAGCTGGGTGCTGGCCGGGATACCAAGGTCGCGCGCGGTCTTGATGATGTTCGAGACGCCGATGTTCTGCCCCAGCGGTACGTACACCGTGTTGATGGAGCCCGCCGTCGCCTCGATGAGGTTCTTGTATCCGAGATCGCCCGCCTCACCCTCGTCGTTGCTGACCACGTAATTCCCCGGCAGTGTGATCTTGGCGGGAGCGGCGAAGGTCGACTTGAGGTTGATGTTCTGACGCAACGCGGCGACCAGAGTGATCGTCTTGAAGGTGGAGGCGGACTGCACCTGCGCCCCTGACACGTTGTCGACGTACTGCTCGTGGCCCTGTGCGTCCTTGCCGTAGAGCGACCCGCCGTACCAGGCGAGGATCCTGCCGGTCCCGGGTTCTATCGCGGTGAGCCCGGTACGCAGATCCGGCACGGCGGCGTACGCCGGGCCCAGCACGTCGCTCACCGCCTGGAAGGCCTTGAACTGCCGCCCCTTGTCGATCGTGGTCGTGATGCGCAGTCCACCGCGGTTGATCTGATCCTCGGTGATCTTCCCGACGGTCGTAAGCTCACGTTTGACCTGATCGCGGATGTACGCGATCTGGTCGGACGAGGCGGCGGTATCCTGCGCCTTCGCGGCCACGGGTGGGGGGCTCTGCTGGGCGAGCCCCGGCGGAGCCCAGCCCTCGGCGACCATCGTCGCGACCACGTCGTGCCAGCGGTTCGCCGCCGGACCCGGGTTCTTGGCCGGGTCGAGGTAGTTGGGTGATCGGATCAGGCCCGCGATGACCGCTCCCTGGGCGGGGGTGAGTTTGGCGGCCGAGGTGTTGAAGTAGGCTTTCGCCGCCGCTTCGATACCGTAGGCGCCCCGGCCGAAGTAGATCGTATTCAGGTAGAATTCCAGGATCTGTCCCTTGGAGTACTTCTGGCCCAGCTTCACCGCGAGCACGATCTCGCGCATCTTGCGGGTGAAGGTCCGCTCCTGCGACAGGTACGCGTTCTTGGCGTACTGCTGGGTGATGGTCGAACCACCCTGCAGCTCCCCGCCGGTGACGTTCACGTAGAGCGCCCGGGCAATGCCCTTGGGAGAGATACCGGGTTCGTGATAAAAGTTCTTGTCCTCGGCCGCGAGCACCGCGTGCTGCATGTCCACGGACACTTCGGCGAGCGGCACGTCGGTGCGGTTCACGGTGCCGATCCGGGCAAGCTCCTCACCGTTGTCCTGGTGCGAGCCGGCCGGCGGTCCGTAGAAGATGATCGACGTCTGGTCCGTCTTCACCTCGGCAGGCAGCGGGACCCGGGTCGCCGCGTAGATGACGCCGATGCCGGCGGCGAACAGGAGAAGACCGGAGAAGAAGCTGGCGAAGACCAGACGGCGCAGCCAGCGCGGGCGCCGTCGCCACCACATCGGGCCGTGTCGCCCCTGGCCCGGCCGGGGGGCCTTCCCGTTGCGGCGCCCGGGTCCTCCCGCCCCGCCCGGGACACCCATCTCCGCCCGGGAGGATCGGCCTGGCCCGGCCCGCCCTGGACCGGTCCGGCGGGGCTCGATCCGGCGGGGCTCGATCCGGCGGGGCTCGATCCGATCCGCCATCCGGCGGGTAGCGGCCGATCCGCTTCCCTCCCGTGCCCGGCTCCGGACGGCCATCAGCTCGGTGGCGCGGGTGAGGTCGCGCCGACCGGCCACCCGCTGAGCGGGCGTCACCTCGGTCATGCGGTCGCGGTCCGACACACCGTTGCGACGGCCATTCCGGGAGTCCCGCTCCGGCATCACCTTGTGGTAAACGGTGGCGTCCACGGTGCGTTCCCGGACATCGACCCGTCGTAGGGCCTCCTGGTCGACAGTGTCGTACAGGGTGTTGACCTCGCCGGCTGTCCGGTCTGCCGGCTGGTCCGGCCCACGATCGGGGACGCCGCGGTCAGAGGCGGTCCGATCGGAGAACCCACGGCCGGGAACCCGCCGAGTGGGGGCCGCCCGACCGGAGGGCGCGCCGCCGCCTCGGCGACGACCGGTCGCCTCGCCGACGGGCATGCCGGGACGAGCGCTGGACGGTTCACGGCCGGGCGCGTCGGACTTCCCGATGCCATGGTCCGGCACCCACCCCCCGACGGCGGCACCGGCACCCCGACCGGTCCCACCATCCGGCGGCGTGTTCGTCCTCGCCGCGGCGGGGGGAGCCGCGGGCGGCACGAGAACGGTGCGTTCCCCTCTCCCGCCGGTGGGCCGGCCCGTCGGCGGCACCAGCCGGCGTCCCTGGGCCTGGCCTGCCTGGGCCTGGCCGGGCCGGGCCGGGCCTGGCCTGGCCTGCTCCGGCCGCCGGGCGCGGTCCGGGGGTACCCGGTCCGCGGTTACCCGGGACTGGCCGTCCGGGTTAGGCCATGCTCGGTCAGGTGCAGGACCACCCCGACTAGAGCCCTGATCGTAGGGAGAGCTCACCAACCGCTCCATCCGTCGCCGCGGGACTCCCCGGTACCCGGACCGCCGCAGGAGACGGGCCGGCGCCCCCAACCATCACCGAAGGTCCGATTTCCACAGGATCTACAGAACCGGCCCGTCTCGGCCCGGACCGTGCACGATCCCGGCGACCACCGGTCCACCATCGGACCGGGGCCGACTACGTGATGTTCGCTCACTCGCCGCATTCACCCGGCGAGGCTGTGACGAGGTCAGCCCATGGTGGATGCGACGCCAGGACCTGCCATGAGACCCACATGGCAGACCAGGGTCTCACGCCGAATTCCGCCCCCTCGCGCAGGGCGTCCTTTGCGCCTCTCGGGGACGACCAGCCGTCAGCGGTCCGCGGTCCGCCGCCGGATCTGCTTCTTCGCCTTCGGCTCCCCCGTCCCGATCACATAAGAAGTGACCAGGTGGTTCCAGCCGCAGGGCGGACACACCTCCACCACATAGATCCGCAGCTCGCTGTACCTCGACGCGAGCGCGGGGAGCTCCCTGGTGGTGCGAACCCGCCCGGAGCTCTCCCCGAGCTCGTCGCCGTAGGCGTAGGTGACATGGATGAGCGGATCGCCGCCTCGGCAGACCGGGCATCGCTTCGTGGTCCGCTCACCGTGGTACCTGGCCGCCCGCAGCAGATAAGGATGCGCGGCGCAGACATCCAACGACGAGATCCTGCCCGCGAAGAGATCCGCCAGCGTCGCCCGGCGGGCGAGCGCGTAGTCGATGACCGACCGCGGACGCATGCCAGCAACGGTACGCCGGAGCCGGCTTCCAGACAGACGGTCCGCACAGACGGTCCGCACAGACGCCAAACCGGTCTCCCAGCTCCACATCCCGACCGTGATCCGGATGACAGTGCGAGCCCGCCCGCACCGGGATCTGGCCGCGCGGGGCCGATGGTCCGGCCGGGGTCGGGATGCACCGGCAGGGCGCCTATCTGTCATCTCCCGGTCGCCGACTGGTCATTCCTGGTTGCGGTGCTCGTCCCGCGACGTCTATCCTCAATGTATCGCTCCGATATGTCGAGCCGACCGTTCCGCGGGCCGTGGTGGTCGACCACCACGGCCCGCGGAACGGTCGGCGGCGCATCACGGGACATCACGGGGCATCACGGTCGAGAAGGGGTGGATCATGCTGGAGCTGGCGGTCCTCGCCCTGCTCTCCGAGAGCCCTATGCACGGCTATGAACTGCGCAAACGGCTCGCGGCGCTCCTCGGCGCGTTCCACCGGTTCAGCTATGGCTCGCTCTATCCCTGTCTGCGTCGTCTCGCGTCCGCCGGCTACGTCACCGCGGACGACGTCGGCGCCGCGAGCCGTCTCGGCGGGCGCAGTCGGGTCGTCTACACCTTGACGGGCGAGGGCAAGGAGAAGCTCGCGGACCTGCTGGGCGAGGGCGGACCGTCGTCCTGGGAAGACGAGATGTTCGGCGTGCGCTTCGCCTTCTTCTCGAAGACGGACGCCGCTGTCCGCCTCCGCATCCTCGAAGGTCGCCGCGGGCGGCTCGAGGAGCGCCGGGAGAAGGTTCGATCGGCCCTGACCCGGACCGTCGAGCGTTTCGACTCCTACACACTCGAGTTGCAGCGCCACGGCCTGGAATCGGTCGAACGTGAGGTCCGCTGGCTGAACGAGCTGATCGAGACCGAACGCGCCGGCACCCCCGCCGGCACCCAGAGACCACAGCTGTCCACAGGATCCACAGGTTTGTCCACAGCCCCGTCCACAGGATCCGTGCAGCCGGGGGTACCCGTCGTCGAACCAGCCCGCCCCAGCGGGCCGGGAAGCCCTCCGGCGCAGGCGGACCGCCAGGACGACCCGCGCGCACGGGATGGCGGCTCACCTGCCGACGGCGACGCACACCTGAACGTGAACGTGAACAGGCGTGGCCGGAGCAGGCGGGCCCCGCGGACAGCCGGCCAGGACCCCGACGGCGAGGTCCCGACCACCCGATGAACGTCATCCCGTAGCGGGTCCCTGTTCCCGACCAGCATGATCGGGAATGCCGCGGCGGAGCTGCGTGCCCCATATGACCCACTTCCACGAAGATCTCAGCTAAGGAGCAGACCGTCATGGGCTCGGTACGTGTCGCCATTGTCGGCGTAGGCAACTGCGCTGCCTCGCTGGTCCAGGGGATCGAGTACTACCGCGATGCCGACCCGTCGGCCCAGATCCCCGGGCTGATGCACGTGCGGCTGGGCGAGTACCATGTCTCGGACCTGACATTCGTCGCCGCGTTCGACGTGGACGCGAAGAAGGTCGGCCGCGACCTCTCCGAGGCCATCGCCGCCAGCGAGAACAACACCATCAAGATCGCGGATGTCCCGCCGCTCGGGGTCACCGTCGGCCGCGGCCACACCCTCGACGGCCTCGGCCGCTACTACCGGGAGACCATCGAGGAGTCGGACGAACCGCCGGTTGACGTCGTCGCAACCCTGCGGGAGACCCGTGCCGACGTACTCGTCTGCTACCTGCCGGTCGGCTCCGAGGACGCCGCGAAGTTCTACGCCCAGTGCGCCATCGACGCCGGCGTCGCCTTCATCAACTGCCTGCCGGTGTTCATTGCCGGGGTGCCCGAGTGGGCGGAGAAGTTCCGCGCGGCCGGCGTGCCGATCGTCGGCGACGACATCAAGTCACAGGTCGGCGCGACCATCACCCACCGGGTTCTGGCGAAGCTCTTCGAGGACCGCGGCGTGATCCTGGATCGGACCATGCAGCTCAACGTCGGCGGCAACATGGACTTCAAGAACATGTTGGAACGCGAGCGGCTGGAGTCCAAGAAGATCTCCAAGACGCAGGCCGTGACCTCCCAGGTCTCCCACGACCTCGGCAGGGACAACGTGCACATCGGGCCGTCGGACTACGTCGCCTGGCTGGACGACCGCAAGTGGGCCTATGTCCGCCTCGAGGGACGTGCCTTCGGCGATGTGCCGCTGAACCTCGAGTACAAGCTTGAGGTATGGGACTCCCCCAACAGCGCCGGGGTGGTCATCGACGCGGTGCGCTGCGCCAAGATCGCACTCGACCGGGGCATCGGCGGCCCGGTCCTCTCCGCCTCCTCCTATTTCATGAAGTCCCCGCCGGAGCAGTACCGCGACAACGAGGCCCGGGACAGGGTAGAGGCGTTCATCCGCGACGAGGGCTGATCGAGGGCTGATTCCTCGTCGTCCTCATCTTTCTCGTCGGGTCCTCCTCATCGGATCGGCCGGCCAGCGGACCCGGTCGGAAACACAAGGTCCGGCCGCCCGGAGGGGGCGGCCGGACCTTGTGCCCCGAGCCGACCAGTCTGGTCCTA
>NZ_CDXDOS010000122.1:0-9697 GCF_978021245.1 Frankia sp. CoBUL1 | reverse complement strand
CTCGTCCTCCACGAACGATGTCGCGTCCAGCCAACTGCCGCGTGCCACCGCCACGGAAACCGCTGCTCCTCCGACTTTCGTCTCTTCCCGCCCCGACAATTGCCACGAAGCGTAGAAAGAAGGTCACTGGTAAGCAACCCCCGACGTCGGGGGCGGACGCAACAACGTTCGCACAACCCCCACCGAGGGTGTGGAGCGGGTAGGGCTCAGGTAGGCCACAGCCCGTACAGGGTCCCACCTTGACCACCAAGGCTGCTACTCTCCGCAGCCAAAAAGCGGCCGCGGACCGGACATCTATCCTCGCTCTGCGCGCATATCGACTGCACCGACGGTGCACCAACCGCCCCGGAAACGCCCGCGCGATTTCTCCCTCGAAACGACGCCGAGGCGATAGCCTTTCGGCGGTCCCTAACCCGAACATCCCTGTAGTCGATATCGCATCGCTGGGTCGACAGGCGGAAACCCCCCACCCCGCCGGTCTCATCCAGCGTCCCACCAACGCCTGCCTCGGGGGTCCCTTCCGTGTCCGGTCAGCCAACAACCAGCGCGGTCGTCAGCCGCTCGCGAGAACCTCATTCGGCCACCAGGGCGGCGTTGCCCCCGACGCATCCCCGGCACGATCCCCCGGGGGGGAAAGGGGCATCACGATGAGTGGCGCCCGGGATCCCCGATCGTCAGACATGTTCGACACGACCGCTTGGAAAATGTTCTGGCGGATTGTCGAAAACTGCCCGGTCGCGGTATTCGCCACCGATGCGGAAGGCCGGTATCTCTTTGTGAACCGACTGTGGTCCGAGTTGACCGGCGTTACCCGCGACGAGGCGGTCGGACGGGGATGGCAACGCATTGTCCATCCCGGCGACGTAGCGAACGTCGGCAGCCGGTGGCGGCACCTCGTCACGCACGGCGACGGGTTTTCGATCCAGGTCCGGTTGATCCGGCCGGGCGAACCGCCCTGCGACGCGGTCATGCAGACGGTGGTGACCTCGGCAGGGGACGGTAGACGACGGATCGTCGGCACCCTCACCGTGCCGTCGGCCAGTGCGTTCGAGAACGCCGCCGGGCCGGTGACGGGTGTGCCGATGAAGGGTGCGCCAGTGTCCTCGCCGCGGCTCCAGGGGCGTCGCTCCCCGATCGGCCCATCGTCCGCGGACCAGCCCGATACCGACGACGTCGCTGTCCGGGAGCGAGCCGAACCCGACGTCGCTTCCCGCGAACCGACGTCTCACAAACCGGCGCATCACGAAGCGACGCATCACGAAGCGGCCGATCTCGAACACCTTGACGACGAGCAGGCCGAACTCGACCGCCTTCACCGTCGCGAGGCGGCTTTCGAACTCGCCGCTCTCGATCCCGACCTCCTCGACGGACACCTGCTCGGTCATGATCTCCTCGGCTTCCAGGCCCTCGCCGCCGATGGGGTGCCCGCGGGCGATCTCGACGGGTTCGGCGTGTTCGACGGACCGGACCCGTTCGACGGACCGGACCCCTGTGATCTGCCGGACCAGTCCGACCAGTCCGACCGGGGCGATCGGGGCGATCGGGGCTGGGAATGGTCTGTTCCGCTTCCCCGCCGGCCGGTTCCCGGCGAACCGACGCCAGGCCGGGAGACATCCCGCGAATCCACCGAGGATCGGCCCACGGTCGGGTTTCCCCGCGGGACGCTCCCGCCTGGAGCGGAGTGGCGCGCGGCCGTGGCCCTGCATCGCAGCGAGAACGACGACCTGCGTCCCTTCGGACGCGCCAGGGGCTCGAACCACACCTGTGGCTGCCTGTTCTCCGAGGCCCGACGGATCGAGGAGGCATGCCGGGACCGGGAACGCTGGCTGACGACCCTGCTCGCCGAACTGACGACCGCCGTGCTCATCGCCGACCGGGACGGGCGTGTGGTGGCGGTGAACCAGGTGTACTGCGATCTGTTCGATCTGGCGGACCTGCCCGTCGACCTGGTCGGAACGGACTGCCGGCTGCAGCTGCGTCCCCGGCCCGGGCTGGTGGACGATCCATCCGGATTCGCGACGCGCCTGGACATCCTGCTCCGCCGACGGCGGACGCTACGCCGGGAGACGGTGATGTTCGCCGACGGACGGGTGTTCGAGCGTAGCCACATCCCGCTGACCGCGGCCGACGGCTACCGCGGCCATGTCTGGCTCTACTGCGACGTCACCGACCGCCGGATCCTGGAGGCTGAGATCGAGGGACTCATCTCCGGACTGTGACCGAGCGGGGTGGAGGGCGGTCCGGTCAGTAGACGCCGCCGTAGTGCCGGGCCTGCAGATCCTGGGCCTGGCCGACCCAATCGTCGGAGACGATGCGGTCACCGAAGCCATCCAGCCGGTGAGCGAGCCGCTCGACGTCGGTATCACCCATTTCGGCCAGCTGGCTGAAGGTTGTGATGCCCAACGCCCGCAGCCGGGCCTCGATCACCGGGCCCACGCCGACAATCTCCTTGAGCTTGTCGCCGCCCGACCGCACGGGATCGAGGAGACCGTTCCACCGCGGCGCGGGTTCCAGCACGACCCGGCTACCCGTGCCCGGCTGGCCGCTGGCCCCGTTCGTTCCACCGGTGCTCTTCACACCGCCGCCACTCCCCTGACCACTCGACGGCGGTCCGCCCAGGGCCGGTGGCCGGTTCTTCGTGGCAACGCCGCTCGCCTGGACCGTCGCCCCCGAGACGTTCGGCTCGGGCGACAGGGCCAGACCGTGCGCGGGCAGCGCGCTCTTCGACGGCCCCGCATCGTTCGGGGTGACCGCGAGGTTCGACGGGACCACGCCGCCCGCGGCAGCAACCCCGACCGCCTCGGCGGCCTCGGCAGAGGGGGCGGCCTCGGGATGCTCGGCACCGGCTTCCTCGTCAGCGGAGGCCTGGCCCAGAAGCGCCTCGGATTTCGCGATCCGCCCCAGCAGGCTGAGCCGTTCGGCCGCCCATTCGGCCTGGTGCCGATCCAGCCGGGTGGTCATGGTGGCCACCTGGCGTTGCGCGTCCTCCGCCTCCGTACGGGCCATGGCCAGCCGGGAGGAGAACTTGGCCGCCCGGCCCTCGGCCTCGACGAGCTGTCTGCGCAGCAGCTCGGCCTCATGGGCGAGCTGCGCAGCCGAGGGGCCGACGGGATCACCGCCCGCCCCCGGAGAGCCCGCCGGCACCGGGCCGGCGGCACCCGAACCGGCCGGGAGGGCCTGGGCCGCGCCGGGTGTCACGGCGTACGCCCGGGCCCGCAGCGCTGTCTCGATCTCCTCGACCCGGGCGCCTGCGATCACAGCATGGCGCTCCGCCTCGGCGATTCGCCGTTCGGACTCCGCGGCACGCTGTTCGGCGACAGCGAGCCGGGCAGTTAGATCCGCCTTCTCCAGGGCGACGTCGTCACGCTGCCGGCGCAACCGGGCGATCAGCTCGGCGGCCTGCCCTGTGCCCGTGCCGCGGGCGCCCGAATCGGGGACACCCGTGTCGGCGTCGCCGGTGCCTGCCGGCACGGCATTCCCGGCCTCCGCAGCATTCCCGGCGTTCACCCGGTTCACGTCGTTCGCGGCTGCCGCCCGATCGGTCGACGGGACCGCGCCAGGGCGGGATTCGTCGAGCTCCGGGCCGGTGCCGGCCGGCGCCTCCCCCGATCCCGCCCGATTTCGCGCGGCGTCGGCGTCGGCGTTGCGGGCCTGCCGGCGCAGCGGCGCGATCAGGAAGACCCATGCCAGCGCCGCACCAATGAGCATCGCCACCAGCACGTACGCCAGGATCTGCCCGGCGAGGTACAGCATGGGCTGCCAGCTTCCTTACCGCGGTGGGTCGGTCGAGATCACACCTGCCAGCGGGAGTGACATCTCGGTACGAAGGTTGTGGAAAGTGGAGCCCCCCTCGGCGCCATCCAGGTGGTGACCCGGTCGCCGCCGCAAGGCTCCCCAGCATTATTCGCAACGCCCGACATCGACCGCACCCGGGGAGGTTCAACCGTTGGCCACGTCGATCTCCCTGGGTGGGAAATCACCGTTCACGGACGTCAGACGACGAACAGCACCCCAGGGAGGAGCCTGGAAAGACAACCACGAGGGCCGCCCGTCGGGAACATTTCACGCCAGCTGGTCACCAGTCCAGACAGCATGCCCCAACGAGCCGTCAACGTGCGTGGTCTCCTCCCCCGTGCGGGGGTGACCTCCACCGCGCGGGGGTCACCCCCGCGCACTCAACATCCGCGTCTCCGCCGGGGTCAGAGAAGATCGGGGAGCTCCTGAGGCGCGAACCACAGCAGTTCGAAGCCCTCGACGCTGTCCACGGTGAAGGCGGCGTCATCCCCACCGAGATCGGCCTCGACGATGCACTTCGCCGCCGCCGCGACCGCCGCGACGACCTCCTCGTCGTCTCCGTCGTCGACATGGATGGCCTGCGCGGCCGACCACGGCACCGGGAAGTCCACCTCGACGGCACCCCGCTCAAGATCGTCGCGTACCCGCACCTCGCCGTCCGCGACATCGGCCACGAAGACCACGCGCCGGCGCGGCGCGGACGGGTCGGCGTCCAGCAGTCGCAGGCTCGCCCGGCCGGCGTCGTGCAGCGCCGCGTACTCCAACTCCTCCTCGGACTCCGACTGGGCGTACCACTCACGCGTCGCTGGGGTGACCGCGAATCCGGTGCCTGGGGGGATGCGCGCGGATTCCCAGACCGATCGGGCGACGGCCAGCGTGGACGGGAGATAGATGCGCACCCGCTCAGTGTGCAACCAAGCGGGGCGAGCCGGCCACGAGGACCCGGTCAGCCACGGGAACCCGGTCAGCCGGCCAGGCCGAGCCCGAGCCGGCCCCCCTCGCCTCGGCGTCGTCGGTGGCCCCGGCCACGCCGGAACGGGCGGAACGGGCTGCGACATGCAGGGCCTCGCCCGTCGTACGCAGCGCCGTCTCGAACACCTGGGCCCGCCGGGTCAGATCCATCACGTTTCCGCCGATGACCTCGAGGTCCTCCGGACCTGGGCAGAGCACCGTCACCCGGGTGCCCGCCGCCTCCACCATCTCGACCTCCCGCATCAGCCGGCGGGTGGCGGCCCGGCGGACCTGGCGTTCGACCCGGGCCACCGTGCCACGGGGTCGGTCGAGTTGGAACGAGCAGGCCGGGGCGAGCACCAGGATCTCCGCGAGGCCCGCGTCGGCAAGAAGATCGACCGATGCGGGCGATCGGGTTCCGCCGTCGACGAACCGCTGGCCGTCCACCGCGACCGGGGCGTACCAGCCGGGAATGGCACACGACGCCATCACCGCCTCGGACAAGGTCGCCCGAGGCGCATCGGCCACGCCGAACAGCACGCGCTCACCGGTGTCGAAGTTCATGGCCACCACCCGCAGCGCGGGCCTGGTCGGCCACTCGGTCGGATCGAGGCCCTTGCGGTCCATCGCCGCGGTCACCAGATCGCCGACCGCGGAGATCTTCCCACGGCCCTGTGGAAGCATCGCCGCCAGCGTGACCATCGGCGAGGACCGCCGGGGGTGCCGGGCGCTGACCGTCAGCAGCCTCGGTGAGCCCATGCGCATCCGGGGGCGCGGCGGTAGGGAGGCACCGAGGTCGCGGTAGTCAAGAACGGGATCACCCGCCTCGTAGATCCCCCGCTCGGAATTGGCCATCACGTCGATGCCGATCCCCAGACCGAGCAGGGCCGCGACCACCGAGCCAGCGGACGTGCCGACCACCAGGTCGGCTCCGCTCAGGTCGCGGCCGGTCGCGGTCTCGACCGCCCGCATCGCGCCGATCATCCAGGCGGAGCCGAGCACTCCACCGGCCCCCAGGACCAGACCTCTGCGTGGGGCCCGTTTCCTGGTCATAGTCCACCTCCCGGCGCGGCGACCGGGAAGGGAGACGCATCGCGCTGGGATGCCCGCCGCCCGGCATGCTCGCTGCCATGTGGGCCGCCCGGTCGCACCTGGGCCGGGCCGCCCACGAACGGCGTGCCCGCCGCGTCGGGACGGCCGGGGATGGGCCAGTAGCAGTCCACGGTCCGCGTTGACCGTACCTTGCTGCTCTCGGCGCTCGAAGCGCCCGGGCAGTCCACCGGACTACTCCGGCGGCTCCTCGCTACTCTCTTCGGGGAAACTGGTCTCCAGCACTCCCCAGTTCCGCAGCCGCTCTGCGAACTCCTGGGGGGTCGTGTCGTGGAGCAGGGCGAGCGCACGCACGTCGCCATCCCGGATGGACAGCACGCGGCCGGCGTAGTCGTCCCGTTGGCGCTGGATCTGGGCGACCCACCGACGAACGAGAGCAGAGGAGTCCGGCGGAGCCTCGCTCAGCTTCTCCAGGTTGAGCACCGTACGTGGGCGACGCTCCCGCGGCGGCAGCTGATCCTCGTTGGGCAACAGCGCCGAGACCGGGACTCCGTAGAATCCCGCGAGTTCGGAGAGCTGATGCACGCTGATCATGCGGTCACCGCGCTCATAGGAACCAACGGCAGCGGTCTTCCACCGCCCCCGCGACTTCTGCTCCACTCCCTGCAGCGACAGACCCTGCTGTATCCGAATCGCCCGCAACCGGGCGCCCACGGCCTTCGCGTACTCTCGGCTCACCCGACACACCCCCAGCCGTCTCGAACGAGCATCACGTACCTCTCGTCGCGCCCATAGGAGATCAAGGTACGACTCGTGCGGCGCTGGCGAGGCATGCTCCCACTAACGTAACGTTGCCGAAAGAGACCGCTCACAGATACATATACGATGCTACGTTGCGCAACTTTCTCGTGCGACTTCTCTCGCATCTCAGACTCTATGAATTAAAAAAGTTACTCTATGTAGTAAATCTTATAAGATCGAAAGCTATCAGCAAGATCCCTCTCACGACTTGACCGAAGTCCCTCCACATAGCGATGCCCCTAAATTGCTCGCCGTAACCGCTCCCACTACGCCGGGATGATGGCGCGAATACTTTATGTCACGGTTACGCCAAGGGCGTAACCGTGAGTTGCCGACACCGCGCGAGCGATCAGCCGAACGGCAGCAGGCCCAGCGGCAGGCTCAGCAGGGGATGCGGCTCTGGCTCGTACGTCGGGACGGCCCGCCCGCCCACCAAGATCACCGGGTTCACCAAGATCACCGGGCCTGGCGCCGCAGGCTCCCCCGCCGACGGCGGGGGAGCCGCCGGGCGGCCAGCTCCCTGATCGCCAGCCGGGCCGGGGAGGTCGGAGCGATGTCACGCAGGAGCTGTCCGGCCACCTGGGCGGCGTCCAGCCCGGCGAGGTCGTAGGGCACCAGGGCCACCGGCTCGGTCCCGGTGTGGCGCAGAATCGCCCGACTGACCTCGCGGGCCGGGTCTGCGCCCACAACTGAGGCGCGCAGCCGGTTCACCACGACAAGCGGGTCGACGGCGGGGACGGTCTCCCGCAGGTCGGACAGTCCCCGCACGAACCGGACCAGACCGACCGGTTCGGCGGACGCCACCGCCAGCACGACGTCGGCGGCGCCCAGCACGGCTAGCGTCGCTCCGTTACGCCGGGGCGCGGAGGTGTCGAACGACAGTTCCTCGTCCGTCTCCAGGCAGAACCCGCAGTCCACGACGACGAAGGACGCCAGACGCCGGGCCATCGACAGCACGGTCTCAACGGATGCCGGGCGTAGCTCGGGCCACCGCGAGGGGCGGGAGATGCCGGGCAGCACCCGCAGGCCGCCGCCCAGATCCCGGCACAGTACGGCGAGCCGGGGCACGTCCAGCAGCCCCTGGTTGGCCGACCGGGCCGCCGCGGCCAGACCGGGGGCCTCCTCGAGCAGGCCGACGAGCTGCCCGACCGCGCCGCCGTAGGAGTCGGCGTCCACCAGCAGGGTGGAGGTCCCCAGCCCGGCGAGTTCGGCGGCCAGGCACAGCGCGATCGTGGTGCGTCCCGGCGCGCCGGCCGGACCCCATACCGCAATCACCCGGCCCACCCAGCCGTCGCCCGGTTCGATCGGCCCCACACCGTCGGTGACGTCGATGGCCGGGGCGAGCGGCCCGAACCCGACGAGTGGTTCGCTGTACGAACCGGACGCCCAGGTCGCCGGCGCGGCCGCGTTCGTCGCCAGCGCCCGGGATGCCTCGACGACCGCTCCCGCGATGACCTCCGCGGTGGCGTCCGAGGGGATGACCGCGGCCACGCCGAGTTGCCGCAGCCGCCGGTCGCCGTCCTCGTCGCCGGGGGCGGTCAGCCCGACCACCGCGATGCCCGCCATGGCCAGGCGGGTCAGCGCATCCCGGTCGAGCCGGCGCAGGTCCGCGGACAGCAGGGCGGCCCGGGCCGCGCCGGTGGTCGCCGCGGCCAGCAGGTCCGGCAGGTCGACGCAGCGGCGCACCACCGTAACCCCGAGGTCGCGACGATCGAAGGCCGAGACCAGGCCGGCCTCGACCATCGCATCGGTGACAGCGGTGAGGATCGGCAGGCTCACCGGCCGTACCCCGGCACAGTGGTCGGTCCCGTCGAGCCGACCTCACCGCGGGAGTCGCGCTCAAGCTTCACGACGTCGACCCGCTCGCTCTGCGAGGCCGCGACGGCCTGGATGGCGTTGTCCACCGGCACGCGCAGCGTCAGCGAACGGTCCCCGCTGGTCAGCTTCTCGAGGCTGACGAACTCGACGTCGTGCAGGACCAGCGCCTCGGCCCCCGCACCCGCGGGCGCGGCCGGTGTGCTCCAGCCGGCCTGCTGATCGCCCCCGGTAGTGCTCGGCGCTGCGGCGCCGCTCTGGAACACGAAGACGTCCACATGGTCACCCGGTCCGAGGGTCGGCAGCCGCCCGGCCTTCACAATGATCGGCACCAGCCGCGTCGGCTGGGTGTTCTGGCCGGCGAAGTCGGGTCCGCTCACCAGCTCGCCGGTGTCCACCGGCCGCGCCAGGGTGGCGCCGATCAGGTCGTCGAGACGGCTTCCCGGGTAGTAATGACCCGAGGTCCTCTCGTCGAGCCTGGCCGATACCGTGGCGAGATCCCCGGCAACGATGATGTGCCCGGCCGGCAGGTCCACCTTGGCTACCACCCACTGGCGGGTCGCGTCCGCGCTGGCGAACAGCCGCGCCCCGACGACCACCGAGACGAGCACGAGCAACACCCCGACGAGCAGCCGGGAGTCGCGCCACCGTCGGCGGGTCAACCGACGGGCCGGGGGTGATGTCGGTGGCGGGGACGCCTCCGGGCGGGCCGGTGCCGCGGCGAGCTCGGTCACCGGGAGACCCCCCTCTTCTCCTAGCCGGACCATTGGTACATGTTCGCACCTTCCGGTCGCAGAGCGTACGCGGTCGTCGGCCCTGAGCCCAGCCAAACCAGCGAGGAATCGGCTGCGGACCGAACGGGATCCGTCGACATCTGGGCCATGCAGGCGCGGATGGCGGACCAGTCCAGTACCTGCGAGCACGGGCTTTTGGCGGTATCCGCGTGCACTTATCCACAAGCAGACGCATCCGGACGCGATGAGCGGTAGTATCTCTGATACACACATGAGGAGAGACATCCGCCCTCAGAAGGAGGACTTTGATGAACGACCGCTTCCTTCAACTCAGCGATGTGGCGGACATCCTCAACATCTCCTCCAGTCAGACCTACGCGCTTGTCCGCTCGGGCGAGCTCCCCGCCATCAAGATCGGGGGGAGGGGCCAGTGGCGGGTGGAGCGCACCGAGCTGGAGGCGTACATCCAGCGCGCCTATGAACAGACCCGGGCCTTCGTCGCAGCCAATCCGATGAGCCGTAACGAGGCTCCGCCCGAGGCCTAGCGGGAG
>NZ_CDXDOS010000121.1:0-9699 GCF_978021245.1 Frankia sp. CoBUL1 | reverse complement strand
CGCGGAAAGGCTCAGTGAGCGGACCTGGCCGGCTCGTCCCTCGACCCTTTGCGTCATCCGGGACCGGTGATTACGGGGGAGTATGATAGATGATATTGAGCGCGGTCATCCGGGGCCGAGTGAAGGAGACGTCGTGTCGGACGACCGGTGCGGGATCACGGTAACGCCGTGGCCTCGGCCGGGTGGCCGCGCGGTCGAACTCACTCATCGCCGTCACATCGACACCTGCCGCGTCAACACGGCGGCCTGTCTCCGTTGACATCCGGATGACCTCCGGAACATCCGGACCTCCCGCACCCCGGCCTCGACCTTCGATCTGACATCCACCTCCGCGCGTTTGTCGGTCGATGCTCGATCCGGCCGGAACGAGGCGTTGGAGGTCGTCGTCAACGGCAGGAACGGCGCTGGTCATGACCGATCCCCCGGCATCATCGGAACAATCCCTGACTCCGGAGCAGCCTCCGGCGCACGGGCGATCCACCGCGACGGAACAGTCCGAGTCCGGGCGTCCCGAGTCCGGGCGGTCGACGGTGCCCGGACGATCAGAGGCGGCCGAGGCCTTCGTCCTGCGGGGGGTGCACGTCCTCGACAGGACCGGGCGCTTCGGTGAGCCGACCGACGTCGCCGTCGGCGGCGGGGTCATCCATGCGGTCGGCACGCGACTCGGTCTTGACCGGGACGCCGTCGACGTTGATGCCCACAACCTGTGGCTGATGCCAGGGATCGTCGACTGCCACGCTCACGTCGCGCAGTCCACCTATGATCCGTTCGAGCTGGCGACGGCGTCGCTGTCCACCCGAGTCCTGCAGACCGCCGCCGCGTTGCGGGCGTCGTTGGCTGCCGGTGTCACACACCTGCGGGATGCCGGCGGCGCCGACGCCGGCATCCGGGACGCGGTCAGCGCGGGCACCGTGCCCGGACCTCGGCTCGCCGTGTCCGTCGTCGGGCTGAGCCGGTCCGGGCGGCACGGTGACGGGGCGATCATCGGTCCCGGGCTGGAGTCGGCCGAAGATGTTCTCATGCCGGACTATCCCGGCCGGCCCCCGCATACCGTTACCGAGGCGGGCAGCCTGCCGGCCTCGGTGCGGGGCATTCTGCGGGCGGGTGCGGACTGGATCATGATCTACGCGAGCGGCGGGGTGATGTCCGCCCGGCCGGGGCAGCCCGAGCCGCAGTTCAGCCCGGTGGAGCTTGCGGCCGCCGTCGCGGAGGCCCGGCGGTACGGACGTCCGGTGATGATGCACGCCTTGGGCGAGCGGTCGATCGAGGCCGCGGTCGCCGCCGGGGCGCGTTCCATCGAGCACGGCATCGGGCTCACCGAGCCCGTGGCGGCCGCCGGGGTGACGCTCGTCCCCACCCTGTCGCCCTACCAGGACCTGGCGGCGCTGGCGGCCACCGGAGTGCTGCCGGGCTGGGCGGTGGACCGAGCCGAGGCCACCGAGGCCGCGCTGGCCGGCACGATCGCGGTCGCTCGCGCGGCGGGGGTGCCGATCGCGCTCGGCAGCGACGCCCGGCACCGCACCCGGCACGGCACGAACCTGGCCGAGATCAGCCGGCTGCGCCATGCCGGGCTCACCCCACCCGAGGCGCTGCTCGCCGCGACCGCGACCGGAGCCCGGCTCTTCGGACTGGGTGAGGGAGCCGGCCGCATCGCCGTCGGCTCCGCCTTCGACGCGATCCTGCTCGACGCGGACCCCGGGGACCTGTCGATCTTCGAGCGGCCGGGCGCTGTGAGCGGAGTGTTCCTTGGCGGTCGCGCGGTGCTGCCCCACCCGCGGCTGCCCGGGAACCTGGTCCGCCCCACCATGGTGATGGAAGAGGTGCCGAGAATCGCTCCCGAGTGGCCCGCGGCGTCGCAGCCCGGCTGACTCTCCGGTTTTCCGGAATGTTCACGAAATATAAAAAGAAATACCCTTAGTATGGCTCGCGGGATTTCGTCGGATCCGCTCTGGGACGGCGATTGACCGAGATGCGGATCGGCCCCTGAAAGCTATCGTCGTAGGGGCCCCGCTGCCGGCTGCCGTCAGGTGGTCCGGGCCATTCGCTGGTACGGGGTGCCGCGTCTCCAACGCCTGGAGGGTTCTCATGCAGCACGCTGAAATGATCAATAAGAACATGCGGAAGGCCATCGAGGAGTGTATGTCCTGCTCGGCTCTGTGCGAGGAGACGATCTCCTACTGCATGGACATGCCGGGCGCCATGATGGAGCCGGCGAACATGCGGCTGATGATGGACTGCGCGGCCGTCACCAGGACCTGCGCCGACATGATGTGCCGGATGTCGCCGATGCACGGGGAAATGTGCGCGATGTGCGCGCGGATCTGCGTGATGTGCGCTGAGATATGCGAGAGGATGCCGCAGGATCAGCAGCTCGCCAAGCTCGCCGGCGCATGCCGGTCCTGCGCGGAGAGCTGCAACACGATGGTGGGCGCCGCCGCCTGAGCCGCGTCCGGCCCGACGGCGCCGGGGCGCAGCCGGCGGTCACCCGACTCCGCCCCGGCGTCCGGCTGTGCGGCGGCGCGCGGCACATGATGCGCGGCCACCGGTCACGACCGGTGGCTACGGTTACGTATCCTCGGACGGACATGGGGTGAAACACCTGAGTAACAATGTTGACCATGTTGACAGGTAGCCGTCGGATAGGCAAAATATGGTCATGTTCTCCTCGGTGGATCGGATGACCCCCCTGGTCGTCCGTGGCCACATTGACTTCCTGCGAGTGGCCTCGTCCGGTTGTCCGGCCCGGCCGCTTCACGTGCTTTACTAGCCTCCTCGGCTTTCCCTCGCTCTCGGTGTTCTCTCTGGCGTTCTCCTGATTCACGGTCGCTCGATGGGGCTGTCTGTAGATCGTCATCGCCTGCGTGGACGCCAGCTGCCTCGGTATCGATGTCCGGTCAGTACCGGGTACATCTCTGGACGGTTTTCGATCGGAGCATGTTGTGTCGTCCCTGGCTTCGTCATCATACTTTCGTCCGCGCCCCCGTGGATATGTGGGGGGCCGGGAACCCGTTACTGGCCCAGTGGTGATCCCACCCACTCGAGAAGAGCCAGTGTGGTCCTTCTCCCCGGTCGTGGAGAATCCGCCGAACATTTCGAGGGCCTAGCTTTCCGGCTCGCGCTCGACGGCTATCAGGTGACGTTTCTCGACCACGGGAGAGACACCGTCCTCGCCCTTGGTGAGGCGTGTCCCCCCGATGGTCCGTTCGTCCTGCTGGGTTCGGACAGCGGGGCCCTGCGGGCGTTGGTCGGCGCCGGTTCGCCAGCGGTCCGGCCGGATGCCCTCGTGTTGCTCGACCTGCCGCTGGTGTACCGGAAGATCGCGGGCGAGGATCCGGGACAACCGATCCCACGGTCGCTTCCCGACCTGCCGATCCTGTTGCTCCATGCCGAGCGCGACGAGGTCAGCCCGCTTGCGCTGGCGCGCATGATGACGCGGACCGCGCGCCGGGCCCGGCTGGCGTCGCTGCCCGGGGGGCATGGCGTGCTCGCCGGCCCCGGCCGGCGTGCGGTCGGCGCGCACATCCTGCTGTTCCTCGAGAACCTCCGTGTCCCGCGGCTGACCCCACGGCAACGGCAGCGGGACCGTTCGGTCGACTGATCTCGCCCGGTGCCGGGCGCGCCCGCGTGCCGGTCCGATGGGGGTGTGCCTTCGCGGGAGGCCCAACCGCTCAGCAGGTGTTTCCTCGGCGGGTGCCGGCGTGAATCACGCGAATCCGCGGGTCAGTCGTCTGTCCCGTACCGCATCGTCCGTTTTCCAACGGCGCCGGCTTCGAGCCGCAGGCTCGAAGCCGGCGCCGTTCGCGTTTGCGTACCCGTCCGCACGCCACCCGACCCCCGGGCCAGGCTTCCGCTTGCCGGGCTTGCCGGGCTTGCCGGGGGTTGCCGGGTTGGGCTGCCGGACGGCCGGGCGGTCCCGGTGACTACCGGACCTCGTGGCCACCGGTCCCCGTCTCGACGGACCGGTCATATCGCCAAGATCCGGTCGTGACGGGTGATCTGCGTCGCTACCGGTAGCTGCTATTGATGTCCGAGAGTTGCGGCATCGCAGTGTTATGCACGCATCGTGACCAACATGCGCCCAGATTCGGCACAACTCGTACTTGTCACTACGGTCTGTAGTTCGCTACGGTTGCGGGGTATCAACAGCTCCGGGCCGACGCCGAGTTCTGTCCACGGTCCGCAGCTCCCTCCGAGAGATCTTGGGCAGAAGCGGGGGAACCACGTTCCTCCGGGTGGCTCGTTGCGTGCCGCCCTTGGGGTTAAGCCGTTACGCGCACGCCGCGGAAACGGCCGGGCTTCCCGGCCCGAACCCGACAGCTAACCTCGCAGGCGTACGGGAAGGACTCGACGTTGCCTGTGTTTCAGGAACGCTCGGCTCCGGTCTTCTGGACCGTGACGCCGTTCGGCGCGACCCGCGGTGCGTCCCCGCCATACGGGGCGCCGTTCTCGCCCTGACGTCTTCGCGAGAACGTGCCATCCGGTCGGTGCCCGTACCGGCCGATCGCGCTGACGCGCCATACCACCAGCTCGGCTGAAAGCCACCCGGCCTCGTCGTCTGTGGTCGGCTGACCCCTGCCGCCCACCGGGCCCGTCAGGCCTGGAACGGAATGACCACGGCCGCCTGCCGTGCTGTTCAGCCCATCGAGCCCGGAATCCCCAGGGCGCGTCGATCGGTCGTCCCCGGTCGTCCCAGGACGTCCTCTCGGCGTACCGGGAGACCGGCACTGGGTGTTGCCCTTCTCCAGCGCGGTCGTCTCCGCTCGCCCTCCTTCGAGCGGCATCCCTCCCCTCGATCACCCGTCTGTGTTCGACGACACCGAAATGAGATGTCAAAGAAATGGCCAAGGGAAAGCATCGGAAACGTTCCACCCAGACCCGGGGCGCCGTTGTCGCCGCCGTCGGTGTGATCGGCGCCGGCGCCGGCATTTTCGCCACCGCGAGCCCGGCCCGGGCCGCCACCACGGTCCCCGATGTGACGATCGCCAGCGCGGCCGCGAACGCGGGACTGCCCGACTGCCGCGGCGTTCCGCTGGCCACCTGGGTCGCGGTGGCTCTTGCGGAGTCCGGCGGCAACCCCTACGCCCACGCCACCTACGGCGAGGACTCGCGCGGCCTGTGGCAGATCAACATGCGGGCCCACGCCGGCTGGGTGGGTAACCGCAACCTCTACGACCCGGCCGTCAACGCCTGGGCGGCGAAGAAGGTCTGTGAAGGCCAGGGCATCACCGCCTGGAGCGCCTACACCAACGGCCTGCATTACCGCTACCTGGCCCGGGGACAGGCGGCGGCGGCCGCCGTCTCGCGCGGCGTGCGGTTCACGAACATCTCCTACTCCTCGCTGGCTGCCCCGGCGCGTGCGGCCGTGGTGGCACCCGCGGCCCGCTACCCGTCGCTGGCCGTCGGCCTCGGGTTCCGTCTCGACGTCCACCAGATCCAGAAGAGGCTCGCCAGCCTTGGCTACCCGATCAGCGTGGATGGGAAGTTCGGGTATCAGACCAACCACATGGTCAAGGACTTCCAGCTGAAGCATGGTCTGGTGGTTGACGGGATCGTCGGACCGCAGACGCGGGCGAAGCTCGGGATCTGACTCTGATCGAGGCCCGCCGACCGGGCTCCGCTGCCGTCGGCCGGTATTCCCGACCCACCCAAGGGCGCTGCTCGATATCCGCACGCACCGGATGACTACCCGGGGTGAGGTGGGGGTATTCAGCCACCGGGCCAGCACCGGGCCGGGAGACGGCACCGGCCCGCACGGGACCAGCCGGCCCGCACGGGAAAACCGAAACGGGGGCCCGATCGATGAGAGCCACGATGCTCGACGACTACCTACCTGAGGCGAGTCCGAACGCATCCTCCGTGACCGGGGCCGGTCTCCTGTTCGCGGTCCTGGGGCCGCTGGAGGTGCGGCGATCCTCGGGCGAGCAGGTCCGCATCGACCAGCGCAAGAAGCGCATACTGCTGCTGGCCCTGCTGCTGCACGCCGGCCAGTGGGTGAGTGTGGACGGGATGCGGCTCGCGCTCTGGCAGGACGCCCCGCCGCGCTCCGCCGGGGGCAACATCAAGACTTATCTCTCGGAGCTGCGGCACACCCTCCGGCCGCCCCTGGACACGTCCGGAGCCGGGGGGAACGGCCCCGGACGCATCGAGAGCCGGCCGGGGGAGTACCGCCTGGTCGTCGCGTCCGGTGAGATCGACGCTAAGCGGTTCGAATCGGCCGCCGAGCAGGGCCGCGCCGCCGTGCGCGCCGGCTCGCCGGAACGCGCTGCCGGGTTTTTCGAAGGCGCCCTCGCGCTGTGGCGGGGGGACGCGTTCGACGAGCTCCCGGCGGAGATCGCGGGCGCGGAGGTCCTCCGGCTGGAGGAGGCTCGCTGGGCGGTGTGCGAGGACCTGATCGACGCCCGCCTGGCCCTCGGCGAGTACGACCGGGTGCTGCCGACCCTGCGGGCGCTCACGGTCGAACATCCGACCCGGGAACGTCTCTGGGCCCAGCTGATCCTTGCGTTGGAACACACCGGCCGGCGGGCCGAGGCACTGGCCGAGTACCAGACGGTCTACCGGCGGCTGGTGACCGAACTCGGGATCGAGCCCGGTGTCGAACTGCGGCGTGCCCATCAGCATGTACTGAATCCGGACTCGTGGGTCACCTGATGCCACGGCCGTGCCTGCCGAGCCGTGCGCCGGAAGTCAGCTGAACCGCCAGTGAACCCGGCGGGGGAATTTCAACCATACGGGCTGGACCAGCCGGCCGGCGCCCGGGCCACGCGCGCGGCGCCGCCGTGTATCGCCACCGGGGTGCACCTCACCGGGGTGCACGCCACCGAGCGAGGGCGCGCGGAAACCGCTGAGGAGAAGACGATGAAGGCTATCTACCTCCCCCCGCGACTGGAAGATGCCGGCAGCTTCGCCGCAGTGACGAACGGCCGCTGGGGCTGGGGGCGTGACTATTCCTGGCGGCGTTTTGCGTGACGGCGGCCGGGGTGGAGGTGGTCCCGATTCCGTCCTGCTGGTTTCTGGTGCTGGCCGACCGTGATCCCGTCGTGCGTCCGCCGGGGGCTCGTCGCATGCTGCGCTATGCCTCCGGGCGGCCGTGGATCGTCGGCGACTGGCCGGACGATGCCATGGTCAGTGCCGTCGCCGGGCGCTCGCGGCTGGCCCTGATCGGGTGTGCCGCGACCAACGCGCGACAGCTCCTGCGGCTGCTTCTCTCGGCCCGTGACGTGCACGCTCTCGACCTCGCGCGCGTCGTGGCCGGCGACTACCACGTGATCGCCGAGATCGACAGCCACCGTCGCATCCAGGGCAGCCCGACGGGAACCCGGCGGGTCTTCACCGCCCGGTTGGGCAGCCACCTGGTCGCCGCCGACCGCGCCGACGTGCTCGCCCGGCTCACGGGCGCCCCGCTGAACCGGACGGCGCTGGCTTTGTCGCTGCTCGACCCGTCACCGCCCCATCCGCTCGATGACCTGGTGCTCTGGGAGTCGATCGACGCGCTGCCCCCGGATCACTACCTTCTCGTCGGCCCTGACGAGAAGGCCACCGTCCTGCGGTGGTGGCGTCGACCGGCACCGGTGCGGTCCCGCACGGAGGGGGCGCCGACCCTGCGGGCGGCTCTCGCCGAGGCCGTGGCGGCGCGGGTCGCCGGCGGCGGGACGGTGAGCTGTGATCTGTCGGGCGGACTGAACTCCACCTCGGTGTGCTGCCTGGCCGCGCGCGGCCCCGCCGACGTGGTCGCGCTCACCGGGATTGCCCGCGATCCCGGTGACGACGACGCCGCGCGGGCCACGTGGGCCGCGGCCACGTTCCCTGGCGTCACGCGCGAGATCCTGCCCGCCGCCGGGCTTCCCCTCGTTTACGACGGCATCGCCGACGCCGACGAACCGCTCGACCGGCCGTTCGTCGGCATCGGCGACCGGGCGAAGCTGCGCGCGGGTCTTGACCGGGTCGCGCTGTACGGGCCGCGGGTGCACCTCACCGGGTTCGGTGGTGACGAGGTCGCCTACGGCTGTCCCGCCTACCTCCCCCGGTTGTTGCGCCGCCGGCCCCGGCGGGCGCTGCACGACCTGCGCGGACACCGAGCGCAGGAGGGCTGGCCGTGGATGGCGTGCCTGCGAATGATGCGGCCGCGCGGCTACCGGGACTGCCTCGCCGACATGACCGATGCGCTCGACCAGGCCCGCCGCGCCACGGTCGGCCACGCGCGCCGTCCGGCCGGTTCCGCCGGTTCCGCCGGTTCCGGCCGATCCCACCCGGGCGTCCTGGCCTCGCTCGACTGGGCCTTTCCGCCTGTGGTCCCGGGTTGGCTCACGCCGACGGCCCTCGACCTGCTGACCGGAGCGTTCGCGGAGGCCGCCCGGCGCGCCCGGCCGCTGGCCGAGACCCGGGACGGCCACGCCGATCTCTTCGCCATCCGCGCCGGCGCGGCGGTGTTCCGGTTGTTCGACCAGCTCGCCGATCCGGTCGGCCCGCCGCTCGCCGCACCCTTCCTCGACGAGCGGGTGGTCCGGGCGGCGCTGGCGGTGCGGCCCGAAGAGCGCACCGGTCCGTGGGAGTACAAACCGTTACTGCAGGAGGCCATGCGCCGGCTGGTGCCGCAGGAATGCCTGCGCCGCGAGACCAAGGCGGATACCGCCGCCGAGGAGGATCAGGGCCTGCGCGCCAGTCAGGACGTCCTGGTGAAGCTGTGCGATGACAGCCCGTTGGCCGATCTCGGCCTGATCGAGCCGGACGCGCTGCGCCAGGCGTGCCGATCTTCGTCCGTACCTGGTCATCGCCACCAGGCGCTGCGACCGACGTTCGCGGCGGACGCGTGGCTGCGGGTGCTCGCGAGCCGGCGGGGCCCTGACTGAGCTACCGGAGGAGTGAGTGATCATGGTGACGTTGCGGCCTGACGTGGTGCGGGCGCCGACCCAGTACGGAGCGGTTCTCCTCCATATCGACAACGGCCGATACTGGACCCTCAACCCCTCGGGTGATCTGGTGCTGCGGATCCTGCTCGACGGCGGCGACACGGCAGCCGCCGTCCGCGGGCTGTGTGAGACCAGCGAGGTTGACCCGGAGACGGCGCGCCGCGACGTGGAGGGTCTGCTTGCCCAACTCGCGGACGTGGGCCTCATCGAGGCCGAGCCCGAGTCCCGATGGTCACCCGAGACCGAGGCGGTCTGCGATCCCCGGACGCAGGCCCGGTGACCGCGCCGATGGTGGTCGAGCGGCCGGAGGCGAAACCGTCCCTCGCTCGTCGGCTCGGCGCGCTGGTCGCCGTGGGGATCGCGCGGGTGCTCGCGACCCAGTCGCCGGCCCGTATCTGCCGGGTGCTCACGGGGGTGGGCGCGGGCGCCCGCCCGGCCGGCTATGACACCGCGCTCGCCGCCCGGCAGGCGGTGACAGCCGTGAGCCTCACCTGCCGCGGCGCGCGGGGCTGTGTTCCCCGCTCGATAGCGACCGCCCTGCTGTGCCGGTTGACCGGAACGTTCCCGACGTGGCGTGTGGGGGTGCGCACCATCGCGCCGTTCGCCGCGCACGCGTGGGTCGAGGCGGACGGAGTGATCGTCGGGGAGTCGATGCCGGCCGGCTACCTGCGGCCGCTGCTCAGCGTCGGTCCGGGAACGGGAACCGGGCCGCGTCGCGCGGGCGGGCTCCGTGGGAGTGGCGGGCTTCGGGGAAGGGGCGTGCCTCGTGACGAGGGCGTACGTCGTTGAGGGG
>NZ_CDXDOS010000120.1:0-9703 GCF_978021245.1 Frankia sp. CoBUL1 | reverse complement strand
CCGTCACACCACGCGACCTTCGCGCAGCCCTGGATGAACGACAGGGACCGGCTCGGCGTCGAGGGCCGGATGGACCGGGGTGTCACGAAGCCGGGTGGGGTGCTCCGGCTGACGATCAGCGTGGCCGATCCGCCGCGGGGCCGGCGGGAGGTGGCGGTCGCCGTCGCGGTCGACGCATCCCTGTCGATGCTGCATCCGGCGGCGCCGGACGCGGTCAGCAAGTGGGAGCTCGCGCAGCGGGTTCTGGAACGCGTGCACGGCCTGCTGCCCGACGGCTGTCCGCTCGTGCTGGTGCGCTTTGCCCGCGAGGCGCGAGTGATCAGCGCCGGACGCCGGCCTGACCGCCTGCCGGCAGTTGACGGCCCCACGAACAGCGACGCGGACTCCTAGACCAACATCGGCGACGCGCTCGCCGTCGCCGGGCGGGAGCTGCTCGCGCAGGCGCCGGACGCGGACGTCTACCGGGTCCTGCTCATCACCGACGGTGAGGCCAATATCGGCCGCTGGCAGCCCGAACAGCTCGCCCACATCGTCGCCGGGCTCGGCGACCAGGGCATCGGGACGGATGCGCTGGGCATCGGCGTCGACGCCCGGGACGAGGTGCTCGCCGAGATGGTCGGGGTGTGCGGCCAGACGCAGCACGTCTGGGCGGCGGCCGAGGACGTCGACCGGATCGACGCGATCGTCTCATCGCTGATCGAACCGGTGGTCGGCGCGGCCGCGGGGCGCGGTGAGCTGCGGGTCCTGATCCGACCCGGCTGGACGGTGGAGGCGCTGCGGCGGATCAAACCACAGCGTCACCTCATGAAGGTGCCGCCACCGACCTCGCGCGGCACCGAGCTGCGGCTGCCGCTACCCGCCGTGAGCACCGGCGAGGACCGTCCGGTCTTCCTGCTCCGGTTGCGCGCTCCGGACACACCGCTCGGCGCGCACACGATTCTTCAGGCCCGCGGCGGGGTGGTCGCCGGTGGACGGCGGCTGGCTGTGGACAGCCGGGCCGACCCGCACGCCGCGCAGCGCTTCCGGGTCACCGTCGAGGCGGATGTCTTCCCGGACGCGGAATCCTCCCTCGAACACGAGGAGAGCATCGCGGAGTTCGACGAGGAGATTGCGAAGCGGGCCAGCTTCGCCCAGTCCCGGGAGAGCGTCACCGAGCTGTTCCGGAACGCGGCGCTGTGGGCGGCGGACCGCGGATTCGACGATCTGGCCGACCACTACAACGCGACGCTACGGGCCCTCGGCCAGGGTGTCGCGCCGGCCGACGCGGTGTCGGGAGCCCGGGTCCGGGCGACCCGCACCAGGACCCGGACCCGTGATCTCGTCGAGGCGGACCCCGTGTCCGGCCGGCAACACGGCGGGGCGGCGTCCCGTCGGCGTCTCGACGACGTCCTCGGCAACAGCTGACAATCGGTAGGAGTCCCATGTCCTCGACGACGGTGCTGTTCGACGTCAGTAACATCACCCGGGACGGTTCGCCGGGCAGCTTCGCGCAGATCGGTCTCGGCTGCGCGCACGGCGCCCGCTGCCCGCGCCGGTGCGGCGTGACCGCGCGGCTGTTCGCCGTGGAGGCCGCCGCCCGCCGTGCCTTCGGCGCCGACGCGACCTTTCGCTATGTGGCCGACAACAGCCTGCGCGGCCTGCTCGACGACCTCGCTCCGCTGCAGCGGTACTACCGTGACGGCGCTCTGGCCTGGGCGGCCGAGGCCGACGACATCCTGCTCGAGGAGGCGAGGGCCGTCGGGGGGAAGGTCGTCAGCAAGGACAACTTCTACGGCAAACGCAACATCGACGCCCACGCGTGGATCCAGGGCGACGCCTCGACCTTCTTCGGATGGAGGGTGCTACCCGCCGCCCCGGCGGGCGAGAACGTGAAACTGGTCCGCCGGGCGATGAACCGGATCGCCACCGTCACCTGGGAGCGGGCCGCGCGGCAGGACGAGGTGAAGGCGTCGGGCCTGCGGGGGCGACCGGAGGTCGTCGCCGCTGCCCGCGCCAACGCCTATCGCTGCGTGACCCCCGACTGTGTGAACGCCCGGCTGGGGCCGCTCGTGTCGCCACCGATGCGCGTGGCGGGGCGCGGCCAGGGCGCCCGGCTGGTCTGTCCGCTGTGTCGACGCCCGGTCCAGGAGATCGAGACGGATACCGGGCAGGCGGTCGGCGTCGCCTGTGCCCTCGGCGTCGCCTGTGCCCTCGGCGTCGCGGGACGCGCAGGCCCCCCGGGGAGCGACCGAGCCCCTGGACCTGGATACCCCGGACCGGCAGGCGGGCCATGGCGCACCCGGGGAGGGGAGTCGCAGGACCCTGGCGGACGCGCTCGGGGACGCGCTCGCGGACGACGCCACGATCTTCGATGCTCCCGCTTACATCCCGCCCTCGGGCACCGTGGGGGCGCTGACCATCGTCGGCCTGCCCGCGCCGTCCGGCGCCGGGTGGGATGCCAGGGTGGTGGCGGGTCCGGTCGTGCTGAGAATCGAGGGTGGCGGCACCCAACGTCTCGTGACGTTGGAGGTGGGCACCACGGTCGTCCTTGGGCGCCATCCCGACGACAACCTCGGCTCGGAGCGGCTCGTCGACGTCACAGCCGGGCTCGGTAGCAGTTACGACTACATCAGCACCCGGCACGTGGAGATCACCCTCACGGCTGCCGGCACGGCGATGGTGGTCGACCGCTCCCACAACGGCACCAGTCTGGGCGACGACCGGCTGGTGCGTGACCTGCCCCGGGAGTGGCGTTTCGACGTCCCGCTCCACCTGGCCGGGTCGCTCGTGCGGGTCGGCCGGGTCAACGCGGCTGGGACGGCCGGGACGGCTGGGACGGCCGGGGCAACCAGGACGGCCGGGGCAACCAGGACGGCCGGGGCGGCCGGGCGGAACAGGCTGGCGGCTGACCGTCCGGCGCGGCGACGGCTCGTCGTTCGACACTCCGAACGTGGGACCCGGTGAACGTATTGTGCTGGGACGGCAACCGAACGCCGTGCAGCGGACGGCGGACGACCTGATCGTCGTCGACGTCTGCGACCGGCTGCAGATCGACGCCGCCGGCTGGGTCTCGCGGCGCCATCTGATGGTCGGCAACGAGCGCGACGGGACGGTGACGCTCACCGACCTGTCGACGAACGGCTCGTGGGTGGGTGCCCGGCGGCTGACGCCGGGCGTCGCCGAGAGGTGGGACGGCGAGGAGCCGGTCTGGCTGGTCCGCGACGTCGTGGGTCTGGAAGTGCGTGTGACGGGACCCTGGCCGGCCGGCGGGGTGCTCGGGACCGGCGGACCTGGCGGCGGTGGGGTACCCGGAGGTGGCCGGTGAGTACGGTCGCCTCTGATTTGGAGATCGTCGAACGGTTGCGTTACGGGGCGTCCTTCGCGTCGGTGCCGCGCACCTGGGGCCGTGGCCGGTACCGCTGCGTGCGTCATCTCGCCGAGGGCGGCCAAGGTTACGTCGAGCTCGCCTGGGACGAGTGGAGCAACGCCCTGGTCGTCGTCAAGGGCGCATGGTGGGGCGGCCGCGACCACGACATCAATCCCGAGTACGCCAGGACCCAGTACGAGAAGCGCTCGATCGACGTCGAGGACGCGGTCGCCGTGCAGGCGGCGCTCGGCGAGATCACCCACGGGGTGCCGGCCCTGGTGGACGTCGTCTACCGGCCCTCGCCGACCCGGCACGACCATAACGCGCTCGTGACCGGGGGCAACGAGCGGGAGGTCGAGCGGTACAACCGTGAGGCGTTCATCGTCATGCAGTTCATCGGTGACATTGGGCAGATGGTGCCCACCACGCTTGACTCCCGGGTCACCGAGTCCGGCCCGCTCAGCGCCCGCCAGGTCGTCGAGCTGGCCGACCAGATCAGCGCCACGCTGGAGGCGATGCACACGATCCGACCGCAGCGGCTCTACCAGCACGAGGAACGGATCAGGGGATACTGGGTCCACGGCGACGTCAAGCCGGAGAACATCCTCGTCGCTGGTGACCCACCCCGGTACTCGCTCGTCGACCTGTCGACGGCAGCGATCGTCGAGCCGTCGGCCAAGGTCATGCCCACCACCGCGACCCCGGGCTACGCCCCGCCGGGAGCCGAGCCGCTCAGCCCGCAGTACGACCTGCACTGCCTGGCGGCCACCCTGCTGTTCGCGCTGACCGGTGACCGCCCGGACGACTGGCTCGGGGGGGGCGACCGAGGCCAGGTCGGCCGCGGACGCCGCCGGTTCCCGGGCTGATGCCGAGGCGCGGGACGAGAAGCTGCGGCAGCTGCGGGGTGAGCTCGCGGCCCGTCGCGTGCACCCCATGCTGATCCGCTTGATCACCGACTGCCTGCCCGCCGATCCGCGTTTCCGGCTCGGCACCGCCACCGTGCTACGTGCGGAGATCGCCGCGGTGCGTACCGCGCTGGTCGCCCGCGAGGTCCTGTCGGATGAGGAGCCGCAACCGTGAGCTGGTGGAACCGGAGCGCGTGGGGGAGCCAGCCCGACGGCGAATCGAAGTCGAACCCGGGGGCGCCCCCGGACCGCGGAGCGGGCTCGAACGGCAGGGCCTTCCAGGGCGGTCGGACGGGATCGACCGGCGCGGCGTCTCCGGGTGGTGGCGGGTATTCGGGGAGCGCGGCGTCTTCGGGTGCTGGCGGGTACCCGGGCGGCACCGCGGGCCCCGCCGGAGCGGACGACTTCGACGACTTCGCGGACCCCGAGCCGCTCCCCGCCGGACCCGCCGGCGGTGCCGCGCCGGCGCAGCGGGGACACCGCCCGGCGCGGACCGCAGGCGCGCAGCCGGCGGAAGCGGCGGAAGCGGCGGACCAGCGCCCGGCGGTCGTGGGCCGCAGCGGCCGGACCTGGCGGGAGATGCCCCGGCGGATCCGCGGCGCCGGGGCCGACTGCCGGGTACGCCTGGTCAGCCTCGCCGGGCTGGGCTTCGGCGCCCTGCGTACGGCCGGCGCGGGCGGCCCGTCGACGCTACGGGTCGGCATGGAGCTGCTCTCGCTCGGCAACCCGCTGACCCCCCTGCTGCTCGACATCGTCGACGGCCCCGACGGGGTGCCCACGGGCTACGAGGCGCCCACGGGTTACATCACGAGCTGGGCGGCCGGCCCGCTCACCGACCCGCTCGAGCGGCAACGCGGCGACGACAGCATGGCCGCGCAGCTCGCGAACGGTGAGTTCGTCGCCCCCGCGGACGTCATGGACATGCTCGCCCCGCTCGGCGCGCTGCTCGACGATGCCGCGACCCAGCTCGGCGTCGTTCCCGTCGAACTCAGCCCGGATCATCTCGTGCACTGCCGGGGATCGCTGCGGCTGGTCGGGTATGGCCGCCACGGGTACGCGCCGGCCCGGGGGGTGATCCCGCCCGCGTCCGAACGTAGCCAGGACACGGTGGAACTGCTCGGCGACGACGTCCCGGCACCGGACGCCCCGCTGGAGGAGTGGCGGGCGGCGCAGGCCCGATCGCTGGCCCGGCTGATCGGGTGGTTGTCCACCGGCCGCCGACCGACCGCCTACGGCGCGGTGACAGGCGGGTCGCGGGCGGCGCGCGAGCAGGCGGTGGACCGGTACCTGCGGGGCTGCGGGATCGACGCCCGGGTTGCTGACCTGCAGCCCGGCCGGCTCCGGGAGGAGCTCACGACGCTGGCCGCCGCGGCGCGTGAAGATCACCGAAGATCTCGCCGCCTCCGACGTCATCATCGCCTACCATCACGACACCGCGGCCCGTGGCGGGTTCGGCGACCGCAACCCCCGCTTCGAGCGGGGCCTGGTCGGCGGGACGTACCTGGGCACGGTCGACCGGGTCGACCCCCGGTTCGTCGTGATGAAGCTCAGGTACGGCGTCCGGGTGTTCGTGCCGCGCTCCGGCACCGGGTTCGACGTCGATCTCACCACCGTCCTGCAGGCCGGTGAGCAGCGCCCGGTGACGGTGCGCCGTTTCGACGAGACGCTCACCCCGCGTGGCGATCCCAAGGGCCTGCGGGGGGTGTTCGCGCCGACGGGGACGGAGGTCATGACAGCCGAGCGCCGGGTCAACCCGGAGCCGGTGCGCCTCGCGGCGAGGCTACAGTCCGGGCGGGCGGCGGTCGGCGTGGCCGCCTTCGAGGCCGCGGACCTGTCCAGCCCGCTGGCCGGCCTGCTCGGCGGTTCCGGCTGGCTGCTCTGCCCGCCCGACGACCTCGCCCGGACCCTGGTTGCGCTGCGACGCCTGCGGTCCGCGCACCGGGCACCGGACGGCGCAGTGCCCGATCCGGCCCGGATCATCGCCTTCGGCGTCGACCCGGCGGCTCTGACCGAACCGAAGGTTCTGGCGAGCGCCGGCCAGCCGGTGGAGTTCGCGCTGCCGCTGCTCGACGAGGACGGCCAAGCCCACGCTCCGCGCGCCTGGCGGGACCTGCCGCTGGTCGATGACGTCTCGTTGCAGGGGCTGCGCAGGCGCATCGGAGCGACGGCGGGGCAGAGCGCGGCCCGGCGGCTGTTCGCCGCGGCCTTCGCACACCTGCTGGTGAACCCGGACGAGAGTGCCCTCGCGGCCGACACCGGCAGCCCGCAACGCGGTGGGCGTAGCGCAGTCATGACGATGCTGCAGGAGATCGGTCGGGCGTTCGCCGGGCGGCCGGACCTGATTTTCACGGTCACCGCGGAGCTCGCCGAGCAGCAGAGCGTCCTGGCGGCCCGGGACAGCGCGAAGATGCTCGACGAGCTCGCGGCGGTCCTGCGGCCGCTGCCGGCCGAGCGCCGGATCGTCATCGACGTGATGCGGCTGGTCAGGCGGGAGCGGATCCGGCCGGAGACCCGCCGGATGCTGCTCGCCGAGACGCTGCCCGCGATCGGTGTCCTCACCGGTTGCTGGGGTGACGTCTGGCAGATCACCGCGGTCGGCCTGACCGAGCTGACCGAGGCCCTCGAACGGGTGGCCGCGACCGGGCAGGTGCTGGCCCGGGCACCCCGACTTGACCGCGACGCGGTCGTCTCGCTCGCGGTCGCCGGCGCGGCGCCGGCGGTGGTGCGGTGCGCGCCGCTGCTGCCCGTCGATCTGATCCGGGAACTCACGGAACGTGCCCGGGTGACGCCCGAGGTGCTGCGGGGGGGGAACCAGCCCGGTGAGTGGGCGGCCCGGCAGCGGCATCGTCCACCGGATCGAGCTGTTTGCGCGGGCCGGCGCCGATGCGGTGCCCGGACTCACCGAGGACGAGGTCCGCCGGTTCGTGCTCGACGGCGGTGCGGACGGCGGTATGGACGGCGGTGTGGACGGCGGCGTGGAGGAGGGCGCGACTGCCTCCGCCGAGGACGTGTCGGCCCCGGTCGCGGACCCGCGGGCCGCATTCGCCGACACCCTGGTCGTCGCCCGTGACCCGGACTGGATACCGGACTGGTGCGCGGCCCTCGCGGCCGCCGGCGGGCTGGCTGCCGACGAGGTGCGGGACCGGGCGATCGAGGAGAACCTCCTGGCCGGACCGGGTCCGGTGCCGCCGTCGCGGTGGGACCCCGACATCGCCAGGTGTCTCGCCGAACGGTGGAAGACGACGAGCCTGGCCGAGCTGATCGAGCTCGGGCGGGTGCTGGCCGCGGGTGACCTGCTCTGGATCCGCTCGGTGGCCGTCACGGTCGGGGTGTCCGTGTCGGAGGTGGTCGACGCGGCACTCGCCCAGCGCCTGCTCGGCCAGGCGCGGCCACCGTCACCATCCGACTGGTCCCATGTGGACGTCGCCTCCTACCTCACCGAACGGTGGACCGCGGTGCCGTTGGTGGCGTTGCTCGACGTGGCCCGGGACCTGACGCGGTCGAGTGTCGGCTGGCTGCGCGCGGTGGCCGACGCCGCCGCGGTCCCGGTTTCCAGCGCGATCGACCGGACCGTCGCGGAGGGTGTCCTCGACGAGGCCTCGCCGACGGACGCGGCGCTGCCGCCGCTGATTGCCGGTTACGTCGCCGCACGCTGGGACGAACGGTCGCTGCGGGACATCATGGCGACGGTCCGGGTCCTGGTGGACAGCGACCTGGAGTGGCTGCGCTCCTGCGGCGCCGCGCTCGGCGCGAATCCGGGCGACCTCGTCGACGAGGCCGTCACGGCGGGCCTGCACCAGGCCGACCCGCCGCCCGATCCCGTCTGGTGGGCCGATCCGCGCGTCGTCGCGTTCGCGCGATCCCGGTGGGGCGTCCTGCCGCTCGACACCCTGCTGAAGATCGTCCGATGCCTCGCCGTCGAGGACATCGTCTGGACCACGCAGTTCGCCGAGCTTGTCGCGGCGGACCCGTCGACGGTGATTGAGACCGCCTTCCAGGAGAACCTGCTTGGCAGGCCGGGCATGTCGGCGTGGGCGGTCGCCCTGTTCGACGACGACGTCGTCGGGCTGTACCTGTCCCGGCGCTGGGGTATCCATCCGCTCGCCGAGACCCTGAACAGGGCCAGCCTGATCGGGGCGGCGCGCGACTGGCTGGTCCGGCTCGCCCGGATGTCCGGACAGGACGTGGCCGACGTGCTCGACACCGCGATCGCGGAGGGCGTCCTGCGCCGCGGGGCGCCCTCCGCGCCCCCCTCGCTGGAGGGTGTCTCCGCGCCCTATCTGGCCGCCCACTGGGGCACGATGCCGCTGCCCCGGCTGCTCGTCGAAGCGGCGCGCGCGGCCCGGGGCGAGTCGGACCCCACGGGACCCCTCACCACCGGTCCGGCGGGACCCCTCACCACCGGTCCGGCGGGACCCCTCACCACCGGTCCGGCGGGACCCCTCACCACCGGTCCGGCGGGACCCCTCACCACCGGTCCGGCGGGACCCCTCAGCACCGGTCCGGCGGGGCCGGCCACCACGGGTCCATCCGGTTCGTCCGGTCGGGTTGCCGGTTCGTCCGCGTCCTTCGCGGCGGAGGTCGCGTCGCTGGTCGCGCTCGACCCGGCTACCGTCGCCGCGACCTGCGGTGCCCGTCTGGTGCGGGTGGCCGCCGCGTTGCACGGGGCGCCGCGCCTGGTGTCGGCGCTGGGCGCGTTGGACCCGCCCGCCCGGGCCTGGTTGTTGGCGGTCGCCGACCTGCTGCCCGCGGGCGCGGCCGAGGTGGATCTGGCCGTCGCCGCCACCACGGACGACCCGGTCGCCGTGGTCGGCCTGGCTCTGGAGCACGGCATATCGGTGACCGAGGCCGCTGCCGCGGCCGCGTGTCTCGGCCGGGTACCCGAGGCCGACCGGCCGGTGCTCGCGCCGCTCGGGAGGCTGCTCGCCCGGATACCCGTGGCCGTGCTGGCGACACTCGCCTCGCTCGACCTGGAACCCGCGGTGCGCCGGGCCCTGGCCGACGTCGAACAGGCACATCCGGGCGCCGTGGACGTGGTCGCGCGGCACGGGGCGTCGGCGGCGGCCATTGTCACCGGGCCCCGGTCGCAGGCGATGATCTCGCTGCTGCAGCGGATCGAGCCGACACCGGGCCTCGTGCCGTGGATCCTGACCGCGGGTCCCGAGGCGGCGGTCGCGGTCGCCACGGCCGGTCCCGGTGTCATCGACGTCGCAGCCCGGGCCGCCGACGCCTGGCGGCGCTGCGACGTCACCGGCCCACTCGCCGCGATCAAGATCGCCTGGGAGGCGACCGGCCCGACGGACCGGGTCTGGCCCGTCCCGGCCGCGGGCGTCAGCCGCCGGGGTGACAACCTCATCCGGCTGGCCATCACCGTCTATCCCCTCGCGGCGCGGGGACGTTCGGCCAGTGAGATCCTGAGCATCCTCGCGCGCTGACCCGCGGCCACCCCGCC
>NZ_CDXDOS010000119.1:0-9996 GCF_978021245.1 Frankia sp. CoBUL1 | reverse complement strand
CGGTATTTTCGGCCGCCCGACGAGCGGCTCAGCCTAGGCCTGATGACCTGCTCGTCCTGCAACGGCACGCAGTATCAGACGCGCCCGCAGGCGGAAGCGGACGAGGACGGTCTTTTCGACGGTGACGCCAACATCAAGTGTCGGGAATGCGGTGGAACCGGAAAAGTTCCCCTGCTATGAAGAAATCGATGCCCGTTCAGGCCGACTTCTTGTACCTGCGGTGTCCGGAACATCGGGGACGGCGTCCCCGCCAGGGGCTGAAGACGATTGCGCGGCCGGGGACACCGTGCCCGCGGTGTCGCATGGTCCGCGCCGCGGACCTCGAACGCGAGGGCTGTCCGGAGTTTCCTGCGGACGAGCCGGATGGCGGAGGGGGGACGCCGCCGTCACGCTGACAGGCGTCCCCCTAGGTGATCTTCGGTGTCGGGAGAGGCCCTCGGCGGTGGGTCAGTCCTGGGGCTGGGCGACGACCACCGCCGTGCGGGTGCCGTCCTTGACCGTCGCGCCCACCCGGACCGTCGCCCCCGGGTGGAGGTCGGAGACCTTCGCGGCGTCCCCGTCGATCCGCAACCGGGTATCGGCGTTGATCATATAGGTGCCGACGTAGCCGTCCTCACTGGTGACCGTCAGGGAGGTGGGGCTCACCGCGGTCACCTTCCCGCGTTGCCCCGCCACTACCTGGAAGCCCTTGCCGGTTTTGACCGTTGCCTCACCGTGTACGCCGCCGCCGGCCCAGATACCGCCATGGGGACGCAGCCCGTCGTGGGAACGCAGCCGGGCCTCGGCGAGTCGCGGATGGTCGCCCAGGAACGTGTGGTCGGCTGGGGTGGCTGCTGCGCTGGCAGTCCGGTCCGAGGCAGCGGATGCGGCTGTCCCGCCGAACCCGAGCCCGACCCCCAACCCGAGCCCAAGCAGACCCGCTGCGGCGACCCCCGCACCCCATCGTCCGGTCAGGAAGCTGCGCATCTGTGTCGTCCTTCCGCGTCGCGTCACTACGCCGCGAACCGGTCGTCGGCCCTGAGCGGCGGCGATCGGCCGGGCGCCGCGCGCCACGGTGGCACGCGGTCGGAGCCCACGATGCGACAGCGAGATGTGAGCAACATGCGAGCGTGGTGCGAACCACGTGGAAGGCCGGATCCGCGCTACGCGCTAGACCCGGGACGGTTGCCGGCTGTCCTCGCCCTTGCCCTCGCCCTTGGCCTGCGGCTGCATCGGCACGATCGTCCGGGCCCCCGTCCAGGACGGCGCCTCCTGACTCGCGTGCGGGGGCAGCGAGGGCGCGAAGTCCGTTCCGAGGCGTTGGACGGCGACCCGGGCGAAGATCTGCTGCTCGGTGACGGTACGTTCCGACCGGCCCCGGCCGATGAAGCTCACCGTCCAGTGAAGCAGGGTGGTCAGCCGGTGCTTGAACCCGATGATGTAGACGAGGTGCACGGCCAGCCAGACGAGCCAGGCGAAGAAGCCGCTGAACTGCACCTTGCCAATGCTCGCCACCGCGCTGAACCGCGAGATGGTGGCCATGCTGCCCTTGTCATGGTATTCGAACGGCCGGCCCGTCTGCTTGCCGGCGACCCAGGCCTGGATCTCCTTGGCGGCGTGCCGGCCGCCCTGGATCGCGACCTGCGCCACGCCGGGCAGCCGGTTGATGCTCGCCATATCCCCGATGACGAACACCTCCGGATGACCCGGCAGGGTCAGGTCGGGCAGCACCTCGATGCGGCCGGCGCGGTCGAGCCCCGCACCGGTCTGCTCGGCGAGCTGCCGGCCCAGCGGGCTCGCGGCAACGCCGGCGGCCCAGACCTTGCAGACCGAGTCGATGCGCCGGCGGGTGCCGTCGCTGTCCTCGACGTCGATGCCGGTCGCGTCGACATTGACGACCTTGGCGCCCAGCTGCACATCGACGCCGATCTTGGTCAGCTTGTCGGCCGCCTTCGCGCCGAGCCGCTCGCCGAACGGCGGCAGGACGGCGGGTGCGGCGTCCAGCAGGATGACTCGGGCCTTGGCGGGGTCGATGCTGCGGAAGTCCCGCCGCAGGGTCCGGCGCGAGAGTTCCGCGATCTGTCCGGCCATCTCCACGCCGGTGGGGCCCGCCCCGACGACGACAAAGGTCAGCAACCGCTCCACGTCCGCGGGATCGGTGGACGCCTCGGCGAGCTCGAACATCCCGAAGATCCGGCCGCGCAGCTCGAGCGCGTCGTCGATGCTCTTCATGCCCGGGGCGTGCGTGGCGAAATGGTCGTTGCCGAAGTACGACTGGCCCGCGCCCGCGGCAACGACGAGGCTGTCGTAGTGGTGCACGGTCGTGCGACCCAGCAACTGGGACGTGACCGTTCTTGCGTTCACGTCGATGGTGGTCACCTCGCCGAGGACGACCTGCGCGTTGTCCTGCCGGCTCAGTACCTCACGGGTGGTCGGGGCGATCTCGCCCTCGGACAGGATGCCCGTTGCCACCTGGTAGAGCAGCGGCTGGAACAGATGGTGCGTCGTCTTCGCGACGAGAGTGACCTCGACCGGTGCTTTGCGGAGGGCCTGCGCGGTGAACAGACCTCCGAAGCCAGACCCGATGATCACTACTCGGTGCGGGGAGGTGCTTCGCTCCTCGAGCCGTTCCGGTTCGCCGGCCTGCCCTGTCTGGGCGCTGTCCGTGGTCACGATCCTTCTCCGCTCAGCCTCTTGACTCCGGCGGTGCCCCTTGGCGCCGCGAAGACCATATACCTGATGGTGCCGGCCCCCGGCTACTATTTTCCGCCGTATATCCGAGATGGGATCGTGTTTATCGTCACCTCCTGTCGCCGGATAGCATCGACGGGACATGTGGCATGCAACACAATTCGTGGGCGATTGATACCTCGTCGAGTGATACGCCCAGTTCGGAGTGCGACCATGGGTGGGCACTGAAGATCCTGTCTGACCGGAAGGCGGCGGCGCAGGGCCGAACGGAATACGGCGAACCGGCCCCGCGGACGCGGACGACCACCCGGTCCCTGGGCCCCGACGGCGGGGATCTGTCTGGCCAGAGCTATGATCATGTTTTCTTCGTGCGGTGGATCTGACCGAGTGCACTTTCCGGGGGTCCGGTTTAGCGCATCAGTCTATTCGGACACTGCTTTCACCACCTGCACCTTCATTTGGTGCTCGTTCTTTGACGTGACGTTCGCGTCCTGCACGTTCACGGGCAGCGTGTTCGGCGGATGCATCTTCGATCTCATGAAGGTGGTCGGCGGGGATTAGTCCTTCGTGGGTCTGCCCCGAGCGGGCCCGGGGAGGATTGCGGGCCCGGGGAGAATCTCAGTCCCGCAGCGGATCATGGGCGAAGGCCCGCATCCCCTCGGCGAAGTCGACCCGCGGCCGGTAGCCGAGAAGATCGCCTGCTCGGGCCGAGGACGCTGCGATGTGGCGGACGTCGCCGACCCGGGAGGTGCCGGTCACGACGGGCCTCGGACCGCCGAAGGCACGAGCCAGCGCGTCCGCCATGTCCCCGACGGTGTGGGGATCACCGGAGCCGATATTGAGGGGAACCAGCCGGCCGGGTCCCTGCGGCTGGTGGGACGCCAGCAGGTTAGCCCGCGCGACGTCGTGGACGTGCACGAAATCCCTCAGCTGCCGGCCGTCCTCGAAGACCCGCGGGGCCCGCCCGTGTTCCAGCGCACTGCGGAAGATCGACGCGACGCCGGCGTAGGGGGTGTCCCGGGGCATCCGCGGACCGTAGACGTTGTGGTAGCGCAGTGCCACGGCAGTTCCGCCGGTTTCCGCCGCCCACGCCGCCGCGAGATGCTCCTGGGCGACCTTGGTCGCCGCGTACGCGTTGCGGGGGTCCAGGGGGGCGTCCTCGTGGACCACGATGGGCGCGAGCGGCCGGTGGCACCGTGGGCACGGCGGCTCGAAACGGCCTGCGTCCAGGTCGGCGGCCTGCCGTGGTCCGGGGCGCACTGGTCCGTCCGTCGGGCAGCGGTAACCACCCTCGCCGTAGACCACCATGGAGCTCGCCAGGACCAGTCGCCCCACTCCGGCGCGGGCCATCGCCGCGAGCAGGACCGCGGTGCCGAGATCGTTGTTCGTGGCATACGCCGGAAGGTCGTCCAGATCAACCCCCAGACCCACCATGGCGGCCTGGTGGCATACGACGTCGATCCCGCTCAGTGCCTCGGCGGCCTGGTCCCGATCGGTCACGTCCCCAACGATCATCTCGGCGGCGTTGTTGACCTGGGGCTTCGTCCGGTGTACCGCCGGAAGCAGGGCGTCGAGGATCCTGACCTCGTTGCCCGCCGCGACCAGCACGTCGACAACGTGAGAACCGATGAAGCCTGCGCCACCGGTGACGAGAACCCGCATGACGCCGACGCTAACGGTGCCGGGACGCGCCGGATCTTACGAACCACGGAACGTCTCCAGCCCGGCCCGTGCCGTCGCAACCCCGGGCGGCGTCCGGACGTCAGGACGCGGGGAGCGCGACGACGAAGCGGCAGCCCTCCCGATGGTTGTGCACGGTGACGTCGCCCCCGTGCGCCTCGACGATGCCACGGACGATCGCAAGGCCGATCCCCGACCGCATCCGTGGCTGGTGCGGATGGTCGTCACCACCGGGGGTCCGGGCCGACTCGCCCCGGAATCCGAGGTCGAACACGCGGGGCAGCTCCTCCTGCGGGATGCCGCCGCACCGGTCCGCCACGGCGAAGACCGTCCGGTCGGCGTCCGCGGTAGCGGTGATCTCCACCGTTCCGTCGTCGGGGGTGTGCCTGATGGCGTTGACGAGGAGATTGGTCAGCACGCGCCCCACCTCGGCCGCGTCGGCGTCAACGTACCCGGCGTGGTCGGCCCGCCCGTTGACGACGACTCCCTTGGCCCGCGCGATCGGGTCCACCGCGGCGATCGCGTCCGAGACGACGTCGGCGACGCGCACCTTCTCCAGGCTCAGCCGCAGCGCACCGGCCTGCAGCCGGGCCAGTTCGAACAGGTCGTCGACCATGCCGGTCAGCCGCTCGGCGTCGGCGAGCATCAGCCGGTGGTAGCGGGCCGTCGTCTCGGCGTCCGTGACCAGGCCGTCCTGCAGGGCCTCGGCCGTCGCCCGGATTCCCGCGAGCGGGGTTCTCAGGTCATGACTGATCCAGGCCACCAACTCGCGGCGACTCGCCTCCAGGGCCCGTTCCCGTTCCCGCGCCTCGACGAGGCGGACATGGGTCGCGTCCAGGGTCGTCGCCAGCGCGCCGAGCTCGGCGGTCGGAACACGGCCGGCGCCGCGATAGCCCGGCTCGCCCAGGGCCGCCGTCGCCCGGGTCAGCGTCCCGATCGCCGCCACGACCGGGCCACCCAGGCGCACCGCGGATGCCGACGCCACCACCGCCGACACGACCACCACGATGAGCACGACCCGCAAGTCATGATCGGAGAGGAACATTGCCTGTGCCGTGCCGGCGACCCCCACCGTCACCGCTACGACCGGTATCACGCTCAATGACGCTGCTGTCGCCCACAACGGCCGCTTCCGGAGCGCCCGCAGCAACGGCAGGCCGGTGAGCGCGGCCGCCGTCGAACAGCCGAGCGCGATCCCCATGACCTCCAGGCCGGCGTTCATCGGGGCCTCGCTCTCGCTCTCGCTCGCAGCCCGCCCGTAGGGTCGTCGTCCCGCCGCACCGCCTCGGGTCTCATCCTCGGTGTCGTCCCTCGTCCGGTGCCCCCACCTGTTCGGTGGGGGTGCTGTCGGGGCGCGGGGTGCCGGGATCGTAGCGGTACCCGACCCCCCACACCGTGACAAGCATCCGGGGCGCGGTCGGATCATCCTCGATCTTCTCCCGCAGTCGGCGGATGTGCACGGTGACCGTCGAGGGGTCGCCATAGCTCCATCCCCACACTTGTTCGAGCAGCTCGCCCCGAGTGAAGGCCCGGCCGGGCCGGCGCAGCAGGAAGGCCAGCAGATCGAACTCGCGCACCGTCAGCCCGAGCGGCACCCCGTGCCGGGTGGCGGTCCGCGCGGCCGCGTCGACGACGAGGGTGCCGGCCCGCAGGACGCCGGCTTCCGCGCCCGGCACCGCCTCGTTCGCCCGCCGCAGCACCGACTGCACGCGCAGGGTCAGCTCCCGCGGCGAGAACGGCTTGGTCACGTAGTCGTCGGCGCCGATCTCCAGACCGGTGATGCGATCCGACTCGTCGGCACGTGCGGTCAGCATGATCACTGGTACCGGTCGGTGCGCCCGGAGCCGGCGGAACACCTCGATGCCATCGAGACCGGGCAGCATCAGGTCGAGGACGACGAGGTCCGGTGGGGTTGTCTCGGCCACCCGCAGGGCCGTGGGTCCGTCCGCGGCGCGGTCGACGTCGAAGCCGGCGTTGCGCAGGTAGCGGTCAACCACCTCGGAGACGAGGACGTCGTCGTCGACGACGAGCACACGGGCCACCCAGCCACGATAGGTAAGGCGACGGCCGTCCCGGCCATGATCGGCTCGGATGTCTCCGCTTCGTAATGCTCCGCTTCGTCATGCTCGTCATGCTCGTCGTCGTGTCCGTGCCGAGCCGCCGGACGGGACCCGGGCATTCCTTGTTTCGTAAGGGTTGATCACGCGTGGACGGCACTACAGTCCCGATCATGTTCACGCAACGTAGTGGGATCGGGGCCTCCGTCGACGTCGTCCTGCCCTGCCTGGACGAGGCCGGGGCGCTACCTTGGGTGTTGGACCGGATGCCCGTCGACTATCGGCCGATTGTCGCGGACAACGGATCGCGCGACGGCTCCCGCCAGGTGGCGCTGGAACGCGGGGCGGTCGTCGTTGACGTGCCTGAGCGCGGCTACGGCGCCGCCGTGCACGCCGGGCTGCTCGCCGCGGACGCCGACGTGGTCGGCGTGTGCGACGCGGACGCATCCCTCGACCCCGCCGAGCTTCCCGGTCTCGTCACGCAGCTGCTGGCCGGCCGGGCCGATCTGGTTCTCGGTCGCCGTCGCCCGACCTCGATGCGGGCCTGGCCGCCGCACGCCCGACTCGGGAACGCGGTGGTCGCCGGGCGGCTGCGCCGCTGCGGCGTTCCCGTCCATGATCTGGGCCCGATGCGGGTGGCCCGCCGGGAGGACCTGCTCCGACTGCCCGTCGCCGACCGCCGGTTCGGCTATCCGCTGGAACTGCTGCTGCGGGCGGCCCAGGCCGGTTGGCGGATAGTCGAGACCGACGTGGCCTACACCCCTCGGGTCGGGCGCTCCAAGGTGACCGGGACACCGCTCGGCGCCGCCCGGACGGCCCGGGACATGTCCGCCCTGTTGGCGAGGCCTCCGGTGAGGCTGCTCGTGATGGCGAAGGAGCCGGTACCCGGGCGGGTCAAGACCCGCCTGACGCCGCCCCTGCGCCCGGACCAGGCGGCGGCCGTCGCGGCGGCCGCGCTCGCGGACACGCTGGCCGCGGTTGAGGAGCTGACTCGCCTGCCCGGGTTCGACGCACTGCGCCCGGTCCTCGTCCTCGACGGCGCGGTCGGCCCATGGCTGGAGACCTCGTTCGCACGAATCCCGGCCGGACGAACCCCGGGCGCACGAATCGCGATCGAAGTGATGCCGCAGGTGTCGGGGCCGTTCGACGTCCGGCTCGGTGCCGCCTTCGACGCCGGCACCGAGCCGACCCTGCTCATCGGGATGGACACTCCCCAGGTGACCGCAGCCCTGCTCGCCTCCGCCTGCCACGCGCTGCACGCGACCGACGCGGTGTTCGGTCCCGCCGCGGACGGGGGATGGTGGGCACTCGGCCTGACCACCCCCGACGGCGATCTTCTCCGTGGCGTGCCGACCTCGCGCCCGGACACCGGCGCACGACAGCAGGCCCGCCTGTCCGAAGCCGGCCTGACGGTCACAACCCTGCCGACGGTGCGCGACGTCGACACCATGGCCGACGCCGACGCGGTCGCCCGGCTCGTGCCCGGTGGACGCTTCGCCGCGGCGCTGCGCGCCACGCATGGGGATCGCATCGCCGCCGGCCGGGCCACCGCGTGTTGACCGGCGTCCCCGACGGCCGGTGGGGACCGACGACCGTCTACGAGGCGGGACTGCGCTCCGCCGGTGGACAGCTGTGGATGCGCCGTCCCGACGGGCGACGCGACCCGCTGCCGGTGAACCGCTGGCGTGGCACCCTGTCCCCGGCGGCGTCGACCCCGCCCACCTGGTCCACCGGGGCGCTGTCCCCGGGGGATCTGTCGTTGTTGCGTCACTGTGGCGGCCCGACCCTCGACGTCGGCTGCGGGCCCGGCCGGCTCGCGGCCGCGCTCGCGGCCCGCGGGGTGCCGGCCCTCGGCATCGACGTCGCGCCGTTCGCGGTGCACCTGACCCGGCGGGCCGGTGTGCCGGCACTACGGCGGGACGTGTTCGGCCGGGTGCCTGCCGAGGGACGATGGGCCGTGCTGCTGCTTGCAGACGGAAACATCGGCATCGGCGGCGACCCGACCCGGTTGTTGCGCCGGGCCGGGGAACTCCTCGCCCCCTCCGGCCGGGTGCTCGTCGAACTCGAACCGCCGGGCACCCGGACCGGTCCGATGCGGGTCCGGCTGGAGGACGCAACCGGCCGGGTGTCGCGGCCCTTCTCCTGGTGCCTGGTGGACGGGGACGATCTGACCGGCATCGCGCCGGACGCCGGACTGCTGATCACCCGGACCTGGTGCGACGCCGGTCGGCACTTCGCCGCGCTGCGCCGGCGTCTCCCGATTGGATGATTCCCCGCCGGGCGCGGACCGCCCGACTCACCATGAGGGCCGCCGCGCCGGCCCAGACCACTCCGAGAACGAGCGCGAGGTTGCGTCCGTACGGCAGTGGGTTCACCGTCGGGTTCCCAGGGTCCCCACCGTAGCCACGCCACAGCGGTAGCGACGACAGGGCGACCGCCGCACTCACCAGCAGTGCGCCCTGTGCGACGGACCGGTAGGGCGGTGGGACCAACCGGGTGAGCAGGAAGCCGACGAGCATCGTCGCGGGCACGAGCAACGCGTCATGGACCAGGACCCCGCCGATCAGCCAGACCACGGTGTTCGGCAGCCGGGTGGCCTGCTGGTGGGTGAGCACGCCGTCGACCCCGTAACCGATCGCGGCCAGCCCGGCCGCCACCGCGACACCGCGCAGCACGACGGCGTTCACACCATCACCACCCGATGTACCCATTTCGTCTGGAGGACCCCGGGCCGGTTCGGCGCGATGAGCCGGGCCGGATAACCGTGATCGAGGTCGAGGTCGGCGCCGTTCACTCCGGTCGCGAGCAGGGTCAACGAGTCCCTGGCGTGCGAGGGGTTGACGTCGCTTGCCCGGTAGCCCCCGCGGGCCTCGAGGGACTCGACCCGGACCGTCGCGTCGGCGGGGATCATGGCGGCGTCCAGCAGATCCCGCAGCCGCGGCCCGTGCCAGGTGGCGTCCGCGGCCCATCCCTCGACGCAGGTGATCGGCAGCTTCGAGCTGTACCGACGCAGCGCGTACAGCTCCTCGATGGTGTACACCACCCGGCGCGGACCGACCACCTCCAGCCGGTACCCGGGGTCACGGGCGAGGGAGGTGACCCGCGCGGCTCGCGCCGTGCGGTTCACCGGGAGCCCCTGCGGGCCGATGTCGGGCCGCCGCGGCGCGAGCAGGTCCAGCCGGGCCAGGCCCGGGACCGACTGACCGGCGGTCGTCGCCACGATCACCCCGGCTGCGGTCCCCGTCGCGAGGCCGAGGCCGCGCCGCGTCAGACCGCCAGTCCCCGGGGTGACGCCGGCCATGGTGGTGACGCCGGCCATGGTGGTGACGCCGGCCATGGTGGTGACGGCCGGGTGCGCGCGCTCATGGCGGCGGCGGCCCACATTCGCCCGGACGACGGTGAGCTTCGCGACGATGTGGAGGACCAGCGCGCCGATCGTGATCCAGGCGACCCAGTAATGGGTCACGGTGAAGAAGAAGTTGAACCGGTACCACTGCGCGATGTTCGCGATGCCCGTGCTGAGCTGGAAGATCGCCCCTGCGATCAACGGCACGATCGTCATCCGCTCCACCGCATGGGCGACGGAACG
>NZ_CDXDOS010000118.1:0-10073 GCF_978021245.1 Frankia sp. CoBUL1 | reverse complement strand
GGGACACCCCCCGCCGCACGCTCGGTGCGTGACCACGACCATGCCGGTGCCGGCCGCGCCCCTTGCCGAGGCGGCGACACACTGCCCGTACTGCGCCCTGCAGTGCGGAATGATGCTGCGCGCCACCCCGGAGAGCGCCACCAAGGAAGGCACCGGAAAAGACGACGGCCCGGAACCCGCAGGCGGAAGGTCTCCGGGGCCGGTTGCCGTACTCGCCCGCGAGTTCCCCACCAACCGGGGCCGGATGTGCCAGAAGGGGTGGACCTCCGCCGAACTGCTGACCGCCGCGGACCGGCTCACCACCCCACTGATGCGGCCACGACGCGACGCCCCCCTCGAGCCGGTGAGCTGGGAACGGGCACTCGACCGCATCACCGAAGGGATCATCCGCCTCCAGCGCGAACACGGCCCGGACGCGGTCGGCGTCTTCGGCGGCGGCGGGTTGACCAACGAGAAGGCCTACGCCCTGGGCAAGTTCGCTCGGGTGGCGCTGCGCAGCTCCGCGATCGACTACAACGGCCGGTTCTGCATATCGTCGGCGGCCGCCGCGGGCATCCGCTCGTTCGGGCTGGACCGGGGCCTGCCCTTCCCATTGGAGGACATCGCGCACGCCGGGGCCGTCATCATGGTCGGCAGCAACGCGGCCGAGACCATGCCCCCGTTCATGCAGTACCTGACCCGCCAGCGGGAGAACGGCGGGACGCTCGTGGTCGTCGACCCGCGGCTGACGGCCACCGCCCGCGCCGCGGCCCTACATCTGCAGATCACCCCGGGAACTGACCTGGCCCTGGCCAACGGGCTGGCCTACATCGCCCTAACGGAGGGGTACGCCAACCGCGACTTCCTCGCCGCTCGGACGACGGGCCTCGCCGAGCTTCGAGCAGTACTCGCCTCCTACTGGCCCGAACGGGTGGAGCGCATCACCGGAGTGCCGGTGGCAGACCAGTACGCCGCCGTGGGCCTGCTCGCCCAGGCCGAACGGGCGATGGTGCTCAGCGCCCGCGGTGCCGAACAACACAGCAAGGGCACCGACACCGTCACGGCGCTCATCAACCTCGCCCTCGTACTGGGGCTGCCCGGTACCCCCGGGTCGGGCTACGGCTGTCTCACCGGCCAGGGCAACGGGCAGGGCGGCCGGGAACACGGGCAGAAGGCCGACCAGCTTCCCGGCTATCGCAAGATCATCGATCCGGTGGCCCGGGAGCACATCGGTCGGATCTGGGGCGTCGACCCGACGACCATCCCCGGTCCGGGCCGCAGCGCCTACGAGATGCTGGACGCGCTCGGCACGCCGCAGGGCCCGAGGGCGCTCCTCATCCTCGGCAGCAACATCGCCGTCTCCGCCCCCCGGGCCGGTCGGATCACCTCGCGGCTGGCCGCCTTGGACCTGCTCGTCGTCGCCGACTTCGTGCTCAGCGAGACGGCGGCCATGGCCGACATCGTCCTGCCGACCGCCCAGTGGGCGGAGGAGGAGGGAACGATGACCAACCTGGAGGGTCGGGTACTGCGGCGGGAACGGCTGCGGCCTCCTCCGGCCGGGGTACGCACCGACCTGGAGATCATCGCGGCGCTCGCCGCCCGACTCGGCCACGCCGAGCGCTTCCCCGGCGAACCACGGGCGGTCTTCGACGAGCTGCGCCGGGCCAGCGCCGGGGGGATCGCCGACTACGCGGGCATCAGCTACGAGCGGATCATCGCATCGGACGGGGTGTTCTGGCCCTGCCCGGACGAGACGCACCCGGGCATCCCCCGGATGTTCCTGGACCGCTTCGCCACTCCGGACGGACGGGCCCGGCTCGTGCCGGTCGAGCACCGTCCGGTGGCGGAGGACATCGACCCCGAGTACCCCTACTACCTGACCACCGGGCGGGTGCTGGCTCATTACCAGAGCGGTGCGCAGACCCGCCGGATCAGACCCCTCGTTGACGCCGCGCCGGAACCCTTCGTCGAGATCCATCCCGACCTCGCCGAACGGCTCGGGATCGCTGAGGGGGCGCCGGTGCGGGTCACGAGCCGACGAGGCACCTGCGAGGTGCCGGCGAGGCTGACCGACACCCTCCGATTCGACACCGTCTTCCTGCCCTTCCACTGGGCCGGGGCCGGACGGGCGAACTCCCTGACCAACGATGCGCTCGACCCGACGTCCCGGATGCCCGAGTTCAAGGTGTGCGCGGTCGCGGTCGAGCCGATCGACAACCCGGACGACGACCCGATCGGCCACCCGGGCGACGATCGGCATGCCACCGGGTCCGTTCCCAGCGCGACGGGTCGGGGCTGCCGAACCCGTTCGAGCCATGTTGACGGGCCGCAGCCGACCGAGCGGAAGGCGCCAACGGTGATGACCGCAAGGCCCCGAACCATGATGCACGACGCCGCGCCCGCGTCGGACTCCACAGGGGCCTCCGGGCCGCGCCGCGTAGTCATCGTGGGGCATGGGATGGCGGGCTCCCGGATGATCAGTGAGCTTCGTTCCCGAGATCCCAACCTGATCATCACCGTGTTCGGGGAGGAGCCGCATCCCGCCTACAACCGCATCCTGCTGTCGAACGTCCTGGCAGGAAAGGCGGATCTGGCCGACATCACCCTGGTCGACCATGCGGCGTCCGGCGACAGCGGTGACGACACGCCCCCGTGCGCTCTGGTCGACGTCCGGGCCGGCGTGGTGGCGCACCACATCGACCGTACGCGTCGCACCGTCACGGCCGACGACGGCAGCGTCGTCGCCTACGACGTACTCATCCTCGCCACCGGGAGCCGGGCGTGGCTGCCACCGATCGAGGGACTGACCCGACCGGATGGGACGCTGCTACCCGGAGTGGCGGCGTTCCGCACCCTCGACAACTGCCGGCATATCCTCACCCAGGCCGAACGGGCCACCCGCGCGGTGGTACTCGGCGGCGGCCTACTCGGCCTGGAGGCGGCCCGCGGCCTGGTCCGCCGCGGTCTGGACACGACGGTCCTGCACGCTGCGGGTCACCTGATGAACCGCCAGCTCGACCGGCGGGCCGGACAGGTGCTGGTCCGGACGCTGGCCGGACTCGGGGTGCGGTCCCGGCTCGCGGCCAGGGTCGTCCGGATCCATGGCGACGAGCGGCTCACCGGCGTGGAGCTGGCCGGCGACGAGGTGCTCGACGCCGATCTGCTGGTGGTCTCGACCGGCGTCGTGGCGGTGACCGACCTTGCCGCGGCGGCCGGCCTGCCGGTCGAAGCCGGGATCGTGGTGGACGATCAGATGCGCTCCCCCGCCGATCCGGCCGTGTTCGCGGTCGGTGACTGCGCGCAGCACGAGGGGACGGTGCAGGGGCTGGTGGCGCCGGCATGGGACCAGGTCCGGGTGGTGGCCGACGTTGTCACCGCCGCCGACCCCGCCACGCGCTACAGCGGCGCCCGACCCGTGACCAGGCTCAAGGCGTCGGGAGTGGATCTCGCCACCATGGGCGAGGTCGACGTGGACGAGTTCGACGAGGACGCCGAGGTGCTGCAGTTCGTCGATGTCACCCGGGGCACCTTCAAGAAGCTGGTGATCCGCGGGGACCGGCTGGTGGGCGCGATCATGCTCGGTGACAACCCGACGGTGGGGACCGTGACGCAGCTGTTCGACCGGCAGGCTCCGGTGCCGGCCGACCGGCGCAGCCTGCTGTTCCCGACCCGGACCGAGGTCACCGTCACCGACAGTCCGGCGACCCTACCCGACCGGGTCACCATCTGCCGGTGCAACAACGTGACCAAGGGCGGGATCACCCGCTGCTGGTTGGACGGAGCACGTGACCTGCCGGCGATCGTCACCGGTACCCGGGCGACGACCGGATGCGGCACCTGCCGGGACGCCGTTACGGGCATCGTCGAGTGGCTGGCCGCGGCCGACCCGGAGCCGTCGTCCGCGGCAGGCGACAACTGCGCGGCCGGTCTGGAGGAATCTCCTCAGACCGACCGGCGCAGCAGTGGCGGGTGCAGCGCGACCGCCGAGCCACGCCGATACAGCTCGGCGGGCCGACCGCCACCGCGCGGGGAGGTGCGCTGGCCCAGCGGCACGACGAATCCCGGCGTGGACAGCACCTTGCGGCGGAAGTTCGGCGGATCCAACGCGACGCCCCACGCGGCCTCGTAGACGCGGCGCAAGTCGGCCAGGGTGAACTGCTCCTCGCAGAAGGCTGCGGCCAGCGGGGTGTACTCCAACTTGGCCCGGGCCCGCTCCACGCCGTCCCCCACGATCCGCGGATGGTCGAAGGCCAGCGTCGGGCCGTCGGTCGAGTCCAGGTCCTCCACCGGCCACCAGCGGGCCCGCGGTCCATCCCGGCCGGGCTGCGGCTGCGGCTGCGGCTGCGGCTGCGGGAGATTCGGCAGCAGGGCCAGGTAGGCCACGCTGACCACCCGGACACGCGGGTCGCGGTGCGCGCCGCCGTAGGTCCGCAACTGCTCGAGGTGACCGGTCGTCGTGACGCCCGTCTCGGCCGCGAGCTGCCGCAGGGCCGAGGCGTCGAGATCCTCGTCGCGGTCGACAAAACCACCGGGCAGCGCCCAGCATCCGCCGAACGGGGGATCGTCCCGGCGGATGACCAGGACACAGAGCCGACCGGCGCGCAGGGTCAGCAGAACCACGTCCACGCTGACGGCGAGGGCGGGCGGCATGACGGTGACGCTGTCATGCCGCCCGCCCTCGCCGTCCAACGGACCGCGGATCCGGTTCGATGGAGAGGCGGGCGCCACCCCTCCAGTCTGGCCATCCCCGTGCCGGCACACACGGGCCCCTCCTCGGCCTCCCGCCGGAAACGGCACCTCAGCGGGCGACGCCGCCCGACGGCCCGGGACGGCTCAGGGAGGCCCGAGACGGCTCAGGGACGGCCCTCCGCGTGGACGACGGGCAGGCACGGCGGGCCGTAGCCCACCTCCCGAGCGGTGGGGGGAAGGGCCGCGAGGGCCAGACGATGGTGCTCGCGGGCGCGCCGGGTGCCGGCCGGCCCGGTCAGGCCACCGACCGGCTCACCGGCCTTCACCAGCGGACGCAACAGGTCCCGGTCCCGGGCCGGGTCGGGCGGTCGCTGCGACGCGGGGAGCGCGTCCCCGGAGCCAGCGGGATCCACCCCCGGACCGGACGGACCGGACAAGCGGTCCGGGGCCGACGGCGAGCCCGGCGGGCTCGGAAAGATGACATCAGCGACGGCCCGGCCGTTGAGGTCATGGCGGCGGACGACCCGCTTGCGCCCCCCACGGGTGCTCTTGCCGACCGACCTCTTCGCCACGGGTTCGCCGTCGACCTCGACCAGCTTGTAGACGAACCCCGCGGTGGGCGCGCCCGCACCGGTGACCAGGCCGGTGCCGACACCGTAGCCGTCTACTGGGGCGTCGCCCAACCGGGCTATGGCGTGCTCGTCCAGATCCCCGGTCGCGATGATCCGTGTTCTGGTCGCGCCGAGGCCGTCAAGCTGCGCGCGGACGGCGCCGGCGACCCGACCCAGGTCCCCGCTGTCGATCCGGACGGCCCCGAGCTCGGTGCCCGCCGTCGCGACGGCGGCGGCGACCCCCGCAGGGACGTCGTACGTGTCGACGAGCAGCGTCGTGCCGACACCGAGGGTGGCGACCTGCGCGGCGAACGCCTCGGCCTCACTTGGATGAACGAGTGTGAAGGCGTGCGCGCTGGTACCGACGCTGGGGACCTCGTACGTCCGGGCGGCCTCCAGGTTCGACGTGGCCGCGAAACCCACGAGGTAGGCCGCGCGGGCGGCGGCCACGGCGGCGGCCTCATGGGTGCGCCGAGATCCCATTTCGAGACAGGGCCGGTCCCCGGCCGCCCCAACCATCCGGGCCCCAGCGGCCGCGATCGCGCTGTCGTGGTTGAGAATGGCGAGCACGAGTGTCTCGAGCAGCACGGTCTCAGCGAAGGTGCCCTCGACAGCGAGCACGGGCGTCTCGGCGAAGAACGGCTCGCCCTCGGCGAAGCCATGGATGTCGCCGCCGAAGTGGTAGTCCGCCAGCCACTGTGCCGTGGCCTCGTCGATGACATCGGCGGCCCGCAGAGCGGCTAGCTCGGGCGGCCCGAACCGGAAGTCCGCCAGCGCATCGAGCAGCCGACCGGTGCCGGCGAACACACCAAAACGGCGACCCGGCGGCAACGATCGGGTGAAGACTTCGAAGACCACACGACGATCCGCCGCGCCGGACCGGAGCGCCGCGCGCAACATGGTCAACTCATAGTGATCGGTCAGGAGTGCCGTCGACATCCGGAACACGGTAGGGACGAGCAGGCTCCGATGCGCGCCGGCCGGCGGTTTGGCGGGCGAGGAAAGGGAGCGAGTTCATCCCGTCGTGGTGCGTTGGCCTGACAGTGGGCGAACGTCGATTCCAACACGGTATGCACTACACGTTCCATCGACCTTCAGGAGCACATGAGAGAGCCTCGACGTGACCACGTTGATCAGGGCGAGGCCGATCAGCGCTAGGACGATCAGCACCAGGCCGATCAGCGCCGGATCGATCAGCGCAACCCCGACCGGCCCGACGGCGAACACGGGGAGGATGACCGTGAGAACGGTCGGTCACCTGCGGTCGCGACCCGAACAGAAACACTCTCCGGGTATCCCCGGGGATACCCGGGGTCGGCGTGCGATCGTCTTGACCGTGGACCACAGCAATGCCGGGATCTTCCTCGTCACGGTCGGCGGGGCGCTGTTCGCACTGCTGGTGCTCGGCGGCCGGGCAGGCCGGGGCATCGCGCGCGAGGTCTGGAGCCGTATCGGCTTCTTCCGCTGGATACTCCTCCTGATCATCATTGTGATCGTTCTCGACCTCGCGGACGGACTTCCCAACCAATGAACATACATTCGACGGGAACGCCCTCGCATAACACATGGCACCGAGGATGTTGCTGGAAGCCGCAAAATTACACCCACACGAGATGTTCGAATTATGTCACTGCACCCCTAGATGCCCGGCTCGTTATGCTCACTTCGCGTAACACGATTGTCGGACGAGAGGGTTGCGGGTGACCGGTCACACTTGGCTATGGACGCCGCCGCGTTCTACTCCCACCAGCGTTGGTGTGGGCCAACTCCTACGCGCGTACCGGCAGGCCCACGGCCTCACGCAGCAGCAGCTCGCCGACCGTCTGGGCTTCGACCAGTCCTACGTATCCAAGGTGGAGAGCGGCCGGCGGGCTATCCACGACATCTCGACGCTCCGTCACATCGCCCGCAATCTGGCGCTGTCCCCCGAGGACGTCGGCCTGGCCCCGGGATCGATGACGGACCGTCGCCGGGAGACAGCGCCGCGCAGTCCGGCGGCCGAGCAAGCCGCCGCGAGCCAACGCGCGTGGCGGCTCACCCGCGATCACCTCAACCACCATCGGATCAGCCTCGCCCGCGCGGCGGTGCGGCTCTACCCGGAAACCGACCGACTCGGCAGCGGGCTACTGGCCCGACCCGGCTGGGTGTGGGACACCCCGGTGGACATCGACGATGTCACCCTTGGGTGGCACGATAGCGCCGAGGCCCCCACGATCAGGGGGGACGAACCCGAGACGGCCGGTAGCCGGCCCCTGCTCGGTGGAGGCGGTCAGCAGAACCGCTACCAGCGCTACACGCGGGCGATGCGGGACCTCGACCGGCCGACCCTGTTCGAGAACCGGCTCAGTTTTCGCCTACTCGATATCGGCGGTGACGGGACCGCGGGACCGTCACCGGACAACCATCCGTCGCTGAGCTTCGCCCACACGACGTACTTCGACGCCGTCGACGTCTGCGAGACCGTCGCACACGAGACGGCGGCCGCGATGGCCGGCAGCGGACTGTCCTGGCCCGCGCTGCCCTTCCGGGCGCGGATCGGAGATCCGTTCGACTTCACCCGGCGGGCGGCCCTGCCGTCCATCAACACGCTCACGATCCGCCACGATCGCGGCGGCCAGGCGAGCTTCTTCCTGCACCGGCGCAGCGCGGGCTCGGTCGCGACCGCGGGCGGGGTGTACCACGTCATCCCGGCCGGGGTCTTCCAGCCGTCGGGCATCACCCCGTTCCACCATGAGGCCGACTTCGACCTGTGGCGCAACATCATGCGTGAGCTGAGCGAGGAGCTGCTGGGCAACCCGGAGCACGACGGCAGCTCGTCCAGCCCGATCGACTATGACACCGACGAGCCGTTCCGTTCGTTCGAGCAGGCGCGTCGGTCCGGCGCCATGCGGGTGTCGTACTTCGGGATCGGGCTGGACGCGCTCACTCTGTTCGGCGAGATCCTCACCGTCGTCGTGGTGGACGCCGACGCCTTCGACCGGCTTTTCGGCAGCATGGTCCAGACCAATGCCGAGGGATCGGTCGTCACCGCGGGTCCGAACCGGTCGGTGACCGAGGGCATCCCGTTCACCCACTCGGCGCTGCGCCGTCTCGTCGACACCGAGCCCATCGCCCCGTCGGCCGCCGCCTGCCTGGAACTCGCCTGGCGCCACCGGGAGACCCTCCTCGGGATGCGCATGCGGGCCGCATCCTGATCCCGGACATGCGCGTCCTTGTCACCGGCGCGGCCGGCTTCATCGGCGGAGTGGTCACGGACATGCTCGCCACCGCCGGACACCAGGTTACGGCGATGGTCCGCGAGCCGATGACCACGCCGCGGTTCGCCCCCGATGTCGAGGTGGTGGCCGCGGACCTGCTCGATCCCCGCCAGCTGGCCGCGGCGGGGGTCAGCCGGGGATTCGAGGGGGTGTGCCATCTCGCGGCCCTGACCCGGGTGCGGGAGTCCCGGCTGGATCCCGTGCGCTACTTCCAGACGAACCTGACCGGCACCATCAACCTGCTGGCCGCCCTGGAGGAGGGCGCCGAACACACCGGGGTCGCACCCGCGTTCGTCTTCGGATCCACCTGCGCGGTCTACGGCAACGTCGACCTCGCGCGGATCCCGGAGACCTGCCCACCCGACCCGGTGAACCCCTACGGAACCTCCAAGTTCGCCGCCGAGCGGCTGCTGTCCCACCAGGCCGGCACCGGGCTGCTCGGCGCGGTGATCCTACGTTCCTTCAACGTCGCGGGTGCCGTCGCGGGACACATCGACCGCGACGGCAGCCGGATCATCCCGGCGGCGATCGCCGTGGCGAGCGGATGCCGGGACGTGTTCCGGGTCAACGGGGACGGCCTCGCGCTGCGGGAGTACGTCCACGTCGTGGACATGGCGACGGCCTACCTGACGGCGCTGGTCGCCGCGCGCCCCGGGCACTGCGCGGTGTTCAACGTGGGCAGCGGCGTCGGGGTGAGTGTCACCGACGTGCTCGCCGCGGTCGGCCGGGTCGCCGGGCGCCCGGTCCGCCGCGTCCACTGTCCGCCGGTCTCCGAACCGAGGACGCTGATCGGTGACAGCACCCGGATCCGCGCCGATCTCGGCTGGAGCTCTCCGGCGTCGAGCATCGACCGCATCGTCGCCGACGCGTGGCGCTGGGGCCGGGGGCCGGCACCGGCCGGGGCCACCGCCCTGCCGCCATGCCAGCGGATCGCTCCGAGCATCACCTGAGGAGACCCCGCGGGCCCCGCGGCGGCCCGCGGTGCGGCAGGCTGCGGCTGGCATCCCTCCCGGCCCTTCCCCCTGGCCCGACAGTCACCCGCCAGCCAGCATAGATTAGCAGGCTGGTTGCAGGCAGGCATACTTCGCAAGGCCTTCCATCGGCCGGCCTATCCTCGTATACCTAATGCGACGGAGCTTCCCGTGCCGCCTGAGCTCGCCGGGAACAGCCGTGGGCCACCCGACGGAGCACCTGTTCATCTCCGCACACTAATCTGACGCCTGTCGTGACCCGGATCATCTCGGGGGCGGGCTCCACGCAGAGGCTCCGCCGCGCCGCCCGCACGACCGCGCCGCCCGCACGACCGACGACGACATGCTCCTTGGGGGAGACGAAAGTGGACGAGCAGACCGCTGGGACCGATAACCCGCGGCCCACATCGCGCCTGGTGGTCGACGTGGTCCGCGCGCTGCGCGGATGGGTGGTGATGGCCGCCGGCGGCGTACTTCTGCTCGGCTGCTACCTGGGTGTCTCCAAGGAGACGGACGTCGCTTTCCAACTACCCTACGTGGTTTCCGGCGGTTTTGGGGGCCTAGCG